>JAUVNV010000041.1 GCA_030599515.1 Acidimicrobiia bacterium | reverse complement strand
CTCCATGATCGTCGACGTCCGCACCCGACGCGACGATCCCCGGATCCCGGACTTCGACCATCGCCGGCTCGAGGAACTCGCCGCCGAAGCCGGGATCGGATATCGCTGGATGGGCTCGAGGCTCGGCGGGGTTTCAACCTCTGAAGTCGACACCGCCATCGATGATCTCGCGGCGATCGTTTCAGCATCGAGAAGCGCAATTCTCTGCCGCGAGCCCGACCCGGAGCAGTGCCACCGTTCAACAGTGATCGCGCCGGCCCTGCGGGCTCGAGGCATCGCCGTGGTCCACATCCTCGAGGACGGGATCACACGACCCCACGAGTCCCCGCTGCCCTTCGACCGATGACCTTCGACATCCGCGTCGACCCGGGCGACTGGTCCCGTCGGAGCCCGCCGGGACCAGGGCCACCGCTCATCGGCGGCGGTCCCGGTACGGGCAAAACAGAGTTCATCGTTCGACGGGCGGTTCATCTCGTCGAAGGAGACGACGAGGGGTTGCTCGTGCTGTCCTTCTCACGGCGAGGCGCCTCTGACCTCGAAGCTCGCATTCGGGCCTCGACGAGCGGCCCCGCTCGCGCAACGGACGTCTCGACGTATCACTCGTTCGCCGCCCGGCTCCTCGAGGCCTACGCGCCGTATCGAGGGTGGGAGCGACCTCCCGACGTGCTGCCGGGTCCGGATCAGAAGCGGCTCGTTGCCGAACTCCTCGCCACCGAGGATCCGGGTCGATGGTCGCCCGCCTACCGGGATCTTCTCACGACCCGCACCTTCGCCGATGAGGTCACCGATTTCATCCTTCGATGCCGCGAGCAGCTCATCGGCCCGAGCGACCTCGCGGAGCGATCAAGGGATCGCGCTGATTGGCGCGGCCTCTCCACGTTTCTCGATCGCTACGACGGGATCCTCAGGGACCGACTCGTGATCGACTACGGGACCCTCCTTTCCGAGGCCGCCGGTCTGCTGGCGGACCCGACGGTCGCCGAAGCCCTCGGCGACCAATACCGGCACGTCCTCGTCGATGAGTACCAGGACGCCACGCACGCCCAATCCGTCCTACTCCAACGTCTGGTGAGCGGACACGGCCGCATCACAGCCGCCGCGGATCCGTACCAGTCGATCTACAGCTTCCGCGGGGCCGACATCGAGAACGTCGTTCGATTCCCCGAAGACTTCTCGTTCGACGGTCGGCCCGCCGAGCGACTCGTCCTCACCACCTCATTTCGCGTACCGGAGGCGATTCTCGACGCCGCCGTCCGGATCACGGCCCACGAACTCCCCGGCGCCGCGGGAAAAGTCGTCCCCGCGCCGGGAAAGGGATCCGTGGAGGCGTATCGATTCCACCAGCAGGTCGAGGAGGCCGAGTGGATCGCTTCCGAGATCCACACACTCAACCTAGAACAGCGCATTCCGTTCAATCGTGTGGCGGTGTTCACACGATCGAAGACCCGCTTCCTTGCACCACTCTCCCGATCCCTCGAGCGGAGAGGCATACCCCACGAACGGCCCGACAGCCGACTCGTCGATCAGCCCGCCATCCGATTCATTCTCGATGTCGTAGCGGCCGCGACGGGCATCGATGGGCAGATCGAGACCGACCGCGCTGTGCGTCGTGTCCTTCTTGGTCCGATGTTCGAGACACCGCCGGCGCGACTCGCCGAACTCACCCGGGATCGAGAGAACGGCGTTGGATCCTGGGCGGAGATCGTGCACTCGGGCACAGAGGACGGTGCCGCGCTCGGCGATCTGCTCTCCGACCCCGCGTGGGCGAACAAGGACGTGGCCGTTGCGGGTCTATGGCGGCTCTGGTCGACGCTCCCCCAGATCGCCGATCTCGTAACCAGCCCCCGCAGGAGACAGGATCGTGCTGCCTGGTCCTCGTTCACCCAGGTGATCGAGCGGTGGAACGAACGCAACCCGCGTGGCACGTTGCTCGAGTACCGCAGACAGAGCGAGCTCGAGGAGTTCGAAGCGAGCCCTCTCCTGTCGTACCGGGCCGATGACCATGATCGGGTCACCATCACCACGCTCCACCAGGCGAAAGGCCTCGACTTCGACGTCGTCTTCATCGCCGACGCCGTCGAAGGGATCTTCCCCGACCTCCGCACACGCGACTCCCTCCTCGGAACACGCCACCTCCAACCCCATCTGCCGACCGACACGGCCGGATACCTCGCGTTCCGACTCCAGGAAGAACGGAGGCTCGCCTACACGACGATGACCCGCGCCACCCGGCGAGTCGTATGGACGGCCACCGACTCCGGCTCCGGCATCGACGGCGGGACACCGAGCCGGTTCCTTCCCCTCGCCGTCGATGCTCCCACCATCACCGAGGCCGTCTCGAAGCCTGGCGGACACCACCGGCCGATCACGACCGGCCAAGTCGAAGCGGCGCTCCGCCGAGCGATGACAGATCCGTCGCTGCCTCCGCCGGAGCGCCTCGCCGCGATCGAAACCCTGGCACGCGGCCGGGACGTGGGCCTGAGGACACCGAGCCAGTTTGCCGGTATCAGAGAACCCGGTCCCGACAGCGACGTTACGCAACACCCCCTCCATCTCTCCCCCAGTCAGGGCATCGCCTACGAAGCCTGCCCGCGCCGCTACGTCCTCGAACGGAGACTCGCCATCGGATCAGAGCCGAGCGTGCACATGCAGTTCGGGACGCTCATCCACGCTGTTCTCGAATGCGTCGAAACCGCGGCGTCCGAACGCGGTGATCGTCACGGAACCGCTGAGGAGGCGATCGTCGCTCTCGACGACCTCCTGGAACCCGGAGCCTTCGGTGGCAACGCTTACGATGCAGCGTGGCGTGACCGCGCTTGTGCCGCTCTCGAGAACACCTACTCGTTGTGGCCGAGCACGGGGACACCGGTGGGCTCCGAAACGACTCTCAGCGTGCAACGCGACGAGATCCACTGGACCGGACGGGCCGACCGCATCGAGGAACGGGACGGATCGGTGGCGATCGTCGACTACAAGACCGGACAACTTGCCGGCCTCGACGAAGCCGCCGCCTCGCTCCAACTCGGCTTCTACTTGCTCGGTGCACGGGAAGACCCGGACATCGCCGCCTTCGGGGTTGCGACCGCAGCCGAGATGTGGTTCCCGATGCACCCGCAGAAGCGATCGATCGCCACCCGGTCCTTCGACGTCTCGAATCTCGAGGCGATAGAGGAGCGGATGGCGGTCGTTGCCGATGGCATCGGCAACGAAGATTGGACACCGACACCCGGGACCGCGTGCGACCGCTGTGGTCTCCGGGTTCTGTGCCCCGCCATGACGGAAGGCAAGGAGGCCTTCGCCACATGAGCTTCCAATTGACTCCCGAGCAGGAAGCCATCGTCAACTACCCACTGGCACCGCTTCGGGTGGCCGCCGGAGCCGGCACCGGGAAGACGACCACGATCGTGCTTCGTCTCAAGGCCCTGATAGCCGGCGGCATTGAACCTGAATCTGCGCTCGGAATCACCTTCACGAACAAGGCCGCCGGAGAGCTCGCCGGCCGGCTGCGATCCGAGTTCCCGGACCTCACGGCCGACGGCCGCGAGGTACAGGTAGCCACGTATCACGGTTTTGCCTACGACCTGCTTCGAGAGTTCGGCGCCCTCGTCGGGGTGGAGCGTGACACCACCGTTATCGGCCCTGCCCATCAGCGCCAGATGATCGAGGACGGGCTCGGCGCGGTTCCCTTCGCCCATCTCGATCTGACCAAACCCCTCTCGATCATCGATAAGACGCTCACGCTTGCAGGCCAGATCGGAGACAACCTCCTCGACGCTGCAGACGTACGCTCGGCTGCACCTGCCGCACAGGCTCGCGATGAGGTTTGGGAGATCCGTTTCGAGCTTCTCTCTCTGGTCGACGACTACACGCGCTCCAAGGCCGGCGTCGGCGTGGTCGACTACGCGGATCTCGTCAGTCGAGCCCACCGGCTCGTCACGGAGCACCCTTCCATCGCCGACCGCATCCGTGACCGATACAGGGTCGTACTCCTCGACGAATACCAGGACACCGATCCGGCGCAGCGAGAACTCCTGCGAACGGTGTTCGGTCGCGGATTCCCCGTCACAGCGGTCGGGGACTCCGATCAGACGATCTACGAATGGCGGGGTGCTTCTCGCCTGAACTTCGACGGCTTCGTCCGCCACTTCCCGAATCCAGACGGCACGGACGCAGCGACGCTGCCGCTCACCCTCAACCGGCGGTCGGATCGAGTCATCCTCGACCTGGCGAACCGCATCAGAGAACGATTGCATGGCGATGCACCGTTCGATCCACTCGCACCCGGTCCCGGTGCGGGGGTCGGAGAGATCGAGACGGGATGGCTCGGAACCCGCGGCGAGGAAGCGGCATGGATCACCGCCCGGATCGAAGAAGTTCACGACGATGGATCCCCATGGAACGAGATCGCCGTCCTGGTTCGCAAGAACAAGGACATCGCGGCGATTCGAGAGGCCCTGCTGTCGGCCGGCATCCCGAACGAGGTCGCAACGGTCGGCGGTTTGCTGGAAGTTCCTGAGATCGCCGAACTCCTGGCATGGCTGCAGATCCTGGATGATCCCTCGAATTCGATCCCCCTCTCCCGGATTCTCCTCGGCAGCACCTACCGATTGGGCCTTGGAGATCTGGTCCCGCTCGCCGCCTGGGTTCGCGACCGCAAACGCCGGACCGGCATCGAACCAGCCCTCGTCGACGCGATCGACCACATCGAGCAGATTCGTGAATGCTCTCCAGAAGCGAAGCGACGTCTGGAGGAATTCCGGGGCCGGTACGGCCGGCTGCTCGTTGAGGCGCAGAGTGTCCCGGTGCCGGATCTCTGCCGTTCCGTACTGGATGCCATGAACGCTTGGACGGAAGTCGATGCCATGGATGATCACGCCTCCTTGTCCGCTCGGCTGAACCTGTACCGGTTCCTGGACCTCGTCGAGTCGTGGAAACCCGTCGTCGGACGAGCCCTTCTCGGTTCGTTCCTGCAGTACCTCCGTCTGCTGTCCGACGAGAACGCCCCGCAAGAGTTGGATACGGTCTCCATCTCTCGTGGGCCGGCGGTCGCGATCCTCACGATCCACCGAGCGAAGGGGCTCGAGTGGGATACGGTCGTGATCCCGTCGGTCGTCGACGGCGGATTCCCCTCGCGATCCCACTCGTACGCCAGTCCGATCGACAAGGCCGAGTACTTGCCCTATTCGCTTCGACTCGACGCCGAGAGCCTCCCCGACCTGAGCGGTACTCAGAAGCAGGCAAACCGCAACGCGATCCTCCGGGGCTATCACGAGGCGGAAGAGTGGCGAACGGCGTACGTGGCCGTCACACGGGCACGGCACCGTCTCTTCATCACGGGCTCCCACCGCGCCGCTGAGCGAAAATCGGCTCGGATCCCGTCCCCACTCTTCGAGATGGCCGCTGAGATTGCCTGCACGAACGTGGTGAGCGACGACCCTGGGCCAATTGAAGAACCTCGGTGGAAGCCGCCCGGCCCGGCACCCGATCCGCTCTTCACCGGACGAGGGTGGGATGCAGTGCTCCGTCAAGCGGTGGATGATCCCGATTGGCTCAGTGCCTACCCGGAGCACGCTCCGGCCGCCATGGACAGAGCGTCCCAGCTGCGCCTCGAACTCGAAGCGCTTCCTCAACCGGCGATCGCCGACCGGCCCATCGCCAAGACCACTTCGGTCACGGGCCTGGTCACCCTCGCACGGTGCCCGCTGCAGTTCCAGTGGGCATTCGTCGATCGACTCCCGCAGCGGCCATCGCCCGCGCTTCGTCGCGGCGTTCAATTTCACCGCAGCGTCGAACTCCACAACCTGGGGAAAGTTCCGCTCGATGATCTCGAGGAGGTCTTCTACGACCTGACGGTAGAACGGGACCACGAACCGGAGGCTCGGGATGCTGATCCCTATGACGTCTTCTTGGCCTCTCGCTTCGCGGATCAGAAGGCTCGGTTCGCCGAGGTTCCCATAGATCTCGGTTTCGGAGCAGTGAGAGTCCGGGGCCGCATCGACGCCGTGTACGAGCCGGAGCCGGGCCGTTGGGAGATCGTCGACTACAAGTCGGGCCGACCGTCGGACGACCCCGCCCTCGACGTACAACTCCAGGTGTATGCGATTGCAGCGGCCGACGGCGCGGTCGCCGAACCGGTACCGGGCGAACTAGCGGTCACGTTCGCGTTCTTCGGAGGCGGGAGCTACGCGGAGCGGTCGATCGACGTCGATGACGAGTGGCTGGGCGCCGCCAGGCAGCATGTCCGGGACCTGACCCACCGGCTCGAGCGTGACGAGTTCGCGCCGACCCCGTCCGATGCCTGCCGCCGATGCGACTTCGCTTCGTTCTGCGAAGCGGGGCAGGAATTCCTGAACGGCTGAAGGGCGCCTTACGGAATCGTGTCAGCTCGTTGATTCGTCGAGACGGCGGAGATCCTTGTAGTCGCCGCGCTGCCAGCGTTCGAGGTCCGACCTGTACCACTTCGAGAAGCGTCGGTCCGACGGTCCTCCCGCAAGCGCTGTTTGCATCCCGCGTTGCCCCATGTCGACCATCATCCGCAGGGACGGGGCGAAACTCGTCGTGCGGCCGGCGCTCTCGTAGATCTGTCCCTGATGCGGTGTGGCTCTACCACCCTTGATCTCGACCGGACCGACGTCGAATCCGGCCCACCCCGGCAGCTTGCCACCGAGGAGGATGTGAGTGAGCGTCACCCGGTTCACGTCACCCCACCGGCGATCCTCGGCCGGATCCACACGATCGAACGCGTTGCGATAGACCGAACCCAGATCGCGATCGCCGAGCCACGGTGACTCGGGTGCAAGAAGGATGTGGTCGAAGTTCCGATAGAAATCGATGAACACACCGGTGGCATCGATGAGGTGCTCGACGACCGGCCTGCCCATGCCAGCGGGTGCGAACATCTCGATCAGGAGCTCGCGGTAGAAGGCTTCGAAGAGCACCGCTCCCTGTGAGTCCGGCTCATAGCGGAAGTCCCACGCGCCGAGCCGGTGACCGATGCGCGAGCCGGGCAGGAGCGGCGCCAGGATCGCCATCATCTCCTGAGCCTGAAGCGAGTAGGTGTCCTGATGGATGCGCTCGAACAAAGCCAGATCGACCGGGTCTTCCGACAGAAGACTCTCGATCCTGCGGGCCCGGTAGTCACCCATCGGCATGTTGATCGGGTCCGCGACTCCCCAGTGGTTCAGATCGTTGTTAGCGGTCACGATGAAACCTTCGGGCGGATCGAGCACGCCGGGCAGGTCGGCCGGGTCGACGAATCCACGCCAATCCCATTGCGGGTCCCATCCGGGCATCGGGACGAAACCCGTCGCCTCTTCGTCGCGAAGAGGGAGTTGACCGGACATCTGGTACCCGATGCGGCCCGAACTGTCGGCGAACACCCAGTTCCACGCGGTCTCGAGCCGGCCGAAGAGTTTTTGTGCGTCTTGAACCGTCCGGGCGTTCCAGATGTCGGTGACGGCGTTGAGCGTCGCCGCGCCCGAGTCGGCAGGCGCCCACCTCGTTGCAAGGTAGAAGCCCTCCTCGAAGGGATCACCGTCGAGTACTCCGTGCAGGTTCTCATAGAACACGACCTCGACCGGTTCGCCCTTCTTCACCACGATCTGCTCGCTCCGTTGGGTGAACGGCTCAAAGTGGTCTTCACGACGGAATTCCCCATCGCGACAGTCCTCGATCCACGAATCGACCGCATCCATGAACGCGTAGGTTGCTCCCCAGGAGAGGTCGTCCTTCCTCCCGACCAGCGGTCCGGCGAGACCCGGCATGGTCGCGGTGAACACGGTGTCGTCCGGGAGCTCAAAAACCTGTTCGACCCAGACGTTGGGGAGACGGTTGACCTCCAGGTGGGGATCGTTTGCGAGCAGGGCATGGCCCGTTGCCGAGCGTTGCGCCGACACGGCCCAGTTGTTCGATGCCATCATCCGTTGTCCCCCGACGTTCCACTTGATCGATTCGGGCACGACGCGCTCCCCGAGTCTCACCTTCCGTAGCAGGTCACGATCGAAGTGACCTACGGATCCGGGGAAGAGGACGTCGAGTCGCTCATCGTCGACGCCTGCCTGCACCATCTCGACGAAGAAACGCTCGATTTCGGCCTGCGATGTTGCGAGAGTCAGATAGCCGGTCATACGGGCCATGAGCAGCACGTCCGCAGCCCTCCACGGCTCGGGCCGGTAGCCGAGGGCACGGAATTCCCACGGTCGCGTCTCAGAGAAACGGACGTTGACACCGGCGCAGTACGCATCGACGACCGCGCGGGTCTCGGACGTGAGTGCGTCGACCTGAGCGGCGGTGTTCCCGAACCAGTTCATCTGCCGGAAGAACCGGTCCACCTCAACCGAATCGTCGCTGCCGTCCAGACACTCCGCGACCCGACCCTGTCCGAGGAGACGCATCAGGCCCATCTGCATTGCCCGATCGCGCGCGTGGGCGTACCCCATCCCCCAGTAGGCGCCTGCGAGATCGTCGGCCTTGATGTGAGGGATCCCATACTCGTCCCGTGTCAGATCGACTCCGTCGGGGACGCTTCCCTTGATCTTCATCTGATCCTCCCGTCTTGAACGTCGAACACGATCGTCACCGGCCCGTCGTTGAGGAGTTCAACCTCCATGTGAGCGCCGAATCGCCCGTGTGCGACCCGCACACCTTCCGCCTCGATCGTCTTCGCAAATGCTTCAAGAATCGGAATGGCCTCCTCGGGCCGTGCAGCAGCGGTGAAGGCGGGGCGACGGCCCCTGCGAACATCGGCGAGAAGTGTGAACTGGGACACGACGAGGACCGCGCCCCTGATATCGGCGACGCTCCGGTTCATCTTGGCTCTCTCGTCGGGGAAGATGCGCATGCCAACCGTCTTGGCTGCGGCAATACGCGCGTCAGTTTCGGTATCTCCCAAGGCGACCCCCACCAGCGCGAGGAGACCCGCCCCGATCAGTCCAGTGGTCTCCCCGTCGACCTCGACTGCAGATCGGGCGACTCGCTGCAGGACGATACGCATCGGACCTTCCTCGTTGATTCGGAATGCACGGTACACCGGTGGCGGAACCCCACCCCTACACTCGCCGCCGTGATTCGCGAGATTCCCTGGTCGCTCTTCCGCGGTTTCCTGATGGGTGCCGCCGACATCGTCCCCGGTGTGTCCGGGGGAACGATCGCGCTCGTCCTCGGCATGTACGAACGGCTCATCGCTTCGGTTCGCGCCGGGAGTTCCGCGTTGGGTTCGTTCCTGCGCCTCGACTTCTCCGGGGGCGTCGAGTGGCTCCGGAAGGTGGAGTGGTCCTTCATCCTGCCCCTTGTCGCAGGGATCGGGCTTGCAATCATCACGCTGGCCCACCTGCTCGAGCGATTGCTCCACGATCACGCCGTGTTGATGGCCGCACTGTTCCTTGGACTTGTAGCCGGTTCGGCGGTGATCGCCTGGAAACTGCTCACCGTTCGCGACATTCGTCGGGTGGCCATCATCGCCGGCGTTGCACTGGCGGTGTTCGTGGTGCTGGGACTGCGCGAGAGCACGTCGAGCGACACCGCCGTGCAGGTCGCCGATCCGGCTATGTGGGCCTTCTTCGGCTCGGGGGCGATCGCGATCTGCGCCATGATCCTCCCCGGGATCAGCGGTTCGTTCATCCTGGTCATGCTCGGCATGTACGGCCCCCTACTCTCAGCCGTCACTTCCCGTGACTTCAGTTCACTGATCGTCTTCACCGTTGGCGCTGTGATCGGGTTGGCACTCTTCTCCCAGATCCTCCACCGGGCGCTGCGCGACCACTACAACTCGGTGATGGCGGCGCTGATCGGTTTGATGCTCGGTTCGCTCCGGGTGCTCTGGCCGTGGCCACTCGGTGTTGACAGCACGGCCATCCACGCGCCGGGTGATGACACTCTCGCTGCCCTGGCTGTCGCCGTGTTCGCGTTCGTTCTGGTCCTCGGAATCGAGGCCCTCGGCCGCAAGATCGGTCATCACACCGTCGACGACGAAGTCGGCGAACTCACCGCCGAGTAAGCGGCCGCTCCGGATCCATCCTGGCGTACCAGGCGATGACCGCGTCCGCGATCGACTCTGCAGGCACTCGATACTCACCTCGCTCAACTCGGACTCTCAAAGCCCGGACTCGATCTTCTCGCTGATCATCGCGATCTGGGCTCCAACTCTTCACGAGACCACCCCGCGATCGCGCAGCTCCCGGACGCGGGCGCTCTCGTATCCGAGCCGGGTGAGGATCTCGTCCGTATCGGCCCCGAACTCCGGTGCTTCCGTAAGAGTGGCCGGCTCGTCGAGACCGATCCGGGGAGCCGGATTCGGAAGGCGATGGCCCACAGGTCCGTCGAAGACGCGACGGGCCGCGTTGTGTGGATGCTCCGGAGCCTCGGAGAGGGACAGCACGGGGGTGACACAGGCATCCGTCCCGTCGAATACATCCTCCCACTCGGTCCGTGTCCGTGCGGCGAATGCGCCGGCGAGCCTGCGGCGAAGCTCGGGCCAGTGGTCCCGGTCGTACTGGCCGGGAAGCTCGGCCGGGTTCAGTCCAAGTCCACTCAGCATCTCGGCGTAGAACGGTGGTTCGAGCGGACCGACGGCCATCCACTTGCCATCACTGGTTTGGTACGTCGTATAGAAGGGGGCGTTGCCATCGAGGAGATTCGCGTCTCGGCGATCCTCCCAGAGCCCGCCGGCAGCCATCTCATAGAACGGAGCCATGAGTGATGCCGCTCCTTCGACCATGGAGGCGTGAACGACCGTGCCCCCCGAGCGTTCGCGATCGTGGATCGCGGCGAGGACGCCGGCGACCAGGTACATCGCGCCTCCCCCGTTGTCCGCGACGAGATTCAGTGGTGGAATCGGCCGCTCGGCCCCGCCGATCGCATGGAGCGCACCGCTCAGTCCCGTGTAGTTGATGTCGTGACCCGCCATTGAAGCGTACGGACCCTCGGATCCCCAGCCGGTCATGCGGCCGTAGACGAGATCAGGGTTGATCTCCATGCATTCATCGGGACCGATACCGAGCCGTTCGACGACGCCGGGACGGTATCCCTCGAGCAGGATGTCGGCGTCGGCGACGAGCCTGAGCAGGATGTCAACCCCCTCCGGCTTCTTGAGATCGAGGGCGATCGAGCGCTTTCCACGTCCGACGGCGCCGATCATCGGGTCGGGGGTCGGGGGGCCTCCGGGACGGTCGACGCGAATCACGTCGGCGCCGAGTCCGGCCAGGACCATCCCTGCGAACGGGACCGGGCCCAGACCGGACAACTCGACAATGGTCAGTTCATCGAGCGGCATCACGGTCACACCGGGATCTCGATCAGATGCGGCCCATCTCCTCTTCGAGACAGATGTGCGTCTGCGGAGTGAAGCGGCCGTCGATCTCGATGTCACACGTCTCCTGGAGCGCCTCGATCCCCTTCACCGTTCCCTTGCCATAGTCACCGTCGATGGGACCCGGATAGAGCTTCAACTCCACCAGGTCCTCCTGGACCGTGGTGATGAACTCCTCGTCTGCTTCAAGCGCGTCGGCAAGGGCCACGTATGTCTCCGGACCGTACTGACCATCAACGGTGATGCCTGCCTCGGTCTGGAATTCCTTCAGCGCTTCTTCGGTCAGGGGTCCGAGGATCCCGTCGGGCTCGCCGTTGAAGTACCCAAGGATCCGGAGTTCCTGCTGGATGATGGCCGTCAGGAGCGTGGCATCACCGTACGGAGAGGTCGTCGTGGTCGTCGACGACGTCGTAGAGGAGGACGTGGTTGCCGGAGTCGCCGTTGTTGTCGTGGTCTCCGTCGGGAATGTCGTCGACGTCGAAGTGGTCGTGTCACCGCCACCCGATGAACACGCTGCGAGAGCGAACGCCAGCACGATCGTGAATGCCAGACCTCGTCGGTACCTCATCGGGACGCCCCTTTCTCCGATGCCACCCCGTATCCCTGTCGAGGGTACACGATGCGGCACGCTCCATACACATCAGCCTCCCCACGACTCCCCGACAACACGCTGCGAGGCCAGGATTCTCGGCGTCCCACATGGCGCCGACATCCCGCGGAACGGGACGTTCGCTGAACCGCGGGCTGTCGGCCGTGCATGCGATGCGGAGATGTCTGGGTCGCAGCGTCAGGGCGGTGCCTAGCCTCCGCTGGCCATGACCGGTCCCCCCGAAACACCTCCAGAAGGCGTCGACTACTCGCGCAAGTGGTTCGTCCTCATCGCGATCGCGATGGCGATCTTCCTGGGAACCGTCGACGGCAGCATCGTCAACGTGGCGCTCCCGACGCTTGTCGACGAGTTCGATACGACCTTTGGCGTGGCGCAGTGGGTGGTGCTCGCCTACCTGCTGACCCAGACGACTCTCACACTCATGTTCGGACGACTCGGTGACATGATCGGGAAGAAGCCGATCTTCACCGCCGGCTTCAGCGTCTTCACGATCGGTTCGGTGCTCGCGGGGCTCTCGCCGACGATCGAGTTCCTCATCGCAGCCCGTGTCGTTCAGGCCCTGGGAGCGTCGATGATCTTCGCCCTCGGTTTCGCGATCACGACCGAGGCCTTCCCGCCATCGGAACGCGGCAAAGCGCTCGGGATCAACGGAACAACAGTGTCGATCGGAATCATGGCCGGTCCGATCATCGGCGGCATGATCCTCGAGACAACCGACTGGCGGTGGATCTTCTTCGTCAATCTGCCGATCGGCATCATCGGCACGATCACGGCGATCAAGTTCGTCCCGAACACCAAGCCAAAGGGGAAGCAACGATTCGACTTCCTCGGTGCCGGCGCGTTCTTCGTCAGCCTCCTCACGCTCCTCCTCGCGCTCACCGTGGGCCAGAGCATGGGATTCACGGAACCCCTGATCCTCGGGATGTTCGGAGTCTCGATCACCGCGCTGGCAGCGTTCATCGCCGCGGAACGGCGGGTCACACAACCGATGCTCAATCTGGCGCTCTTCAAGAGTCGCGACCTCACAGTGAATCTGATCACCGGCTTCATCGGGTTCTTCGCACTCTCAGGGATGCTCCTTCTCCTGCCGTTCTACCTGACCGACGTGATCGGACTGTCGCCACGTGGCATCGGGTTCGTTCTCGGAGCGATCCCCATCACGATGGGCATCGTGGCCCCGATGTCCGGCACGCTCTCGGACCGGATCGGATCGAGGCCGGTCACGGTT
>JAUVNV010000226.1 GCA_030599515.1 Acidimicrobiia bacterium | reverse complement strand
TTCGGTGTGAGCATCATCCCCGTGCGATGGGTGGGGATGAGTTGCCGGGCGTCGGTGACGGCGCTGGCTTTGTGTCGGCGCATGGCTCTTCGGTCTCCTCTCCGGGGAGCGTATCCCCGACGTCGTGGGGGTCGATCCGGTTGAGCGCGTCGAGGAACCCTGGGTTCGGATTGGCTGCCGGGAGCACGGCCCGGATCCGGGCGAGGGCGTCGGGCCCCGAGATCCCGAGCCGGTGTGCCAGATAGGCGGCGGCGACGGTCGGGGTGCGGCTCTCGGCCCGGACGCAGTGCAGGAACACCGTCTTGCCTGCGCCGCGCCGAGCGGTGATGAAGCGAGCCGTGTCGTCGAGAAGGAAGTCGAGATGCGGGTTCGCCGCGGGGCTTGCTTCGTCGAGGAGCCGCACGTCATAATGCGCCGGCCCGACGGGTTCTGATCCCATCCGGCAGAGAGACACGACGACGTCGGTGTCGGCGATGGCGGTCCCTGCGACGTTCCCGATCAGCAGGCCCGGATCGTCGGGCAGCGGGACGGCAAGCGGTTGCTGCGGGTAGCCCTTCTCGTACTGGGGCAGAAGGTCGGGCGTTGACGGCCACCCCTTGCGGACGTCCTTGCCTCCCTTGACGGCCAGCAGGGCGATCCGCACGAGATCCCGGGTCGTCGTATGCCCCGGCCAACCGTGCATCGCTGCTTTCCACCCGAGGGGCACCGCCGACGAACCCCAGGCAGCACCGAGGAGCGTCCCGGCAATGGCGGCGACGGTATCGGTGTCGTTTCCGATCCGGACGGCGTTCTCGAGGGTTGCCTGCAGATGCCGGGACGGCTGGTCCTCCGGGATGGGTGTGTGGACGATCGACGACCACGCCGCCTGGAACGCCGTGACGACGAAACCGTTCGGTGTGAAGACGCCGGGGGATTCTCGCTCCGCCTTGTCGATGATCTCCTCCCAGTGGTGACGCCGATCGGCGGGTATGTGGCCGAGGCCGCTGCGCATACCGGGGATCTCTCCCGTCTCGACGGCCTCGGCGATGGCGACGCTCCACAGGACGCAGGCGTCGATGGCGAGCGGGTCGGCATGGGTGATCGCCGAGATCTCTGCGGCTGCCTCGGCGATCCGATCGCGATCCCCGCGATAGGCGAGGGCGACGGGTCCGGTGCGCATCAGTGAACCGTTCCCTGCGGAGTGGTCGGGACGCTGACGGAAGTACTCGGCGGCTGCTTCGGGAAGGTCACTGCCATCGATGGCCCGGGAGAGGACCGCCCGGGTCTGGTTCCCGATGTCGTTCGCTTCGCCCGCCCACGCGATGAAGCGGTCACCCAGGGTGTCGAGGTCGAGGTCTCCGCCGGCAGCTTCCGTCGCGATGCAGATCGCCATCTGTGTGTCGTCGGTCCACTCGCCCGGTTCCCAGTTGAACAGGCCACCGCCCTTCATCTCAACGGGGCCCTCGAACGCCGGTCCGAACTCGTATCCGGCGCCGAGGGCGTCACCCGCCGCGAGGCCGACCAGGACGCCGGCGATCCTGTCATTTCGTGCTCTCATCGTCACTTCCCTCCTCGAAGATAGGCGTATAGGACGAAGCCGCCGATGATGGCGAACACCAGCCACCACGGCACCGTCGGCCCGGGGACGACCGACGGAGACCTGCACCCGGCGAGGCTAAGCACAGCGACGACGGATGCGGGCTTCCTCAGCACGGTTGTGTGATGACCGGGTTGCCCAGGCTGCTTACCGGTCCCGGCGGTCGCGGTAGCGGGTCTGCTGCACCTTGGAACTGCGATAGGCCATCGACGCGTCGGCGGCTTCGTACATCGCCCGCTTGTGCGATTCGGGGTTGGGTTCCCAGTCGACGACGGCGCCCTTGCGGATTCCCATCTGCTGCGCCACGGACCATGAGTCCTGGTTCGCACCGAGGAACACGAACTGCCAGCCGCTGTTCTCGGCCTCGGTGATGAGGTCGAAGACCTGTCGGGCGGTCCACCGCTGGGAGGCGTTCTCCATGCCGTCCGTCAGGATCACCACGATGACGTCCGACGGCCGGTCGTCTCCGAGGGTCTCGAGGTACGCCTGGGTCTTGAGCACGGACCGGCCCACCGCGTCGTACAGGGCGGTCATGCCGTGGGGGGAGTAGTCGTCTCCGAGGGGTCGCACTTCGGCGCCGGGGATGACCGCGAAACGGGTCCTGGGATGGTTGGCGAAAGTGGTGAGCGTCCACCAGGTCGGACCGCCGTGGGCGACTTGCTCTTCGAGGTACTCGTTGAAGCCGTCCCTGGCGGCCTGGGCGATGCGGCCCATCGAGCCGGATTCGTCGAGGACGAAGGTGATGAGTGCGGAATCTTGTTGCATGGCGCCTCCTTGGTCACTGCCACTGCAGAGTATATTACTCCAAAGAGAATAACTATGCAAGGAGTAATTCTGTGATAGGGTGAGGGCATGACTCCCGAGCAATTCAGCAGCGACCCGGCGTTCCTCGCCGCTTACGGCGCCGTCGTCCGTCACATCCGGGAGGAACACGGCCTCGATCGCAAGGAACTCGCCTCCGTGGCGGATATCTCCTACTCGTACCTGTCGGCGATCGAGTCGGGTCAGAAGCTCCCTTCCGTAGCGGTGCAGGACGCACTCGCCGGTGCGCTCGGGATCGAGGCATCGGCGCTGCTCGCCAGGGCGAATGGTGAGGTCGGGACCGATCCAGTACCACCTCCACACGCAGTGGACATGATGATGCGGTCGAACAAGGTGGTCGCGGATGCATCCCCGATGGGGGCGGCGCCGGTCAGTCGGTTGGCATCTCCACTCGCGCGAGTGACGCTGAACGCACCGGATCACGAGCCGGGGATCAGCTCTGCGGGGGCGCTCGCCGAACTGCAGTCACTCATCCCGTCACTCTCATCCGAAGACGCGGCGATGGTCGTCTCGATGGCCCGTCGTCTCTCCGGGGGAAGCGAGCCACGCGGGCGTAGCTCATCGGAGCGCCGCTACCGGGGGAACTCCGGCCGGGCCCTCCGCACCGAGATGTACCTGCACTTCTGGACGAGGTATCTCGACGAACTGGAGAACCGGGGACTCGACTGGGGGCAGGGACGCCGGGCCGAGCCCCGCAGCTACTTCACCACGCCGTCACCGATCCGGGGTGCCTCGCTGTCGGCGTCGTTCGCCCGCAACCGTCTCCTCCGCCACGAGCTCTACGTGAACCGGGGGAGCCGGACGGCGAACCTCGAACTCCTCCACGAACTCGAAGCAGATCGCAGCATCATCGAGAAGGCGTATGGCTTCCCGCTCGAATTCGAGGATCCCGGCCGGGAACGCCGTGCCGTTCGCATCGCCGAATATCGCGACGGTCACATCTCGCGCAGCCACGAATACGACGAATACATTGACTGGTTCATCGACCGGGGAGCTCGCATGCGACGCGCCCTCGAGGTTTTCCACTCCGAAGCGTGATCCGGTCGGATCGCCGGCCATCCGTCGACGCGGTTCTCACTCCGCCTCGACGGTGAAGCCGGTCGGGCGAGCCCGCGTGGCATCCACCCGGGTGTTCCGACTCGATCTGCTCCAGGGACCGGTCGAAAGACCCTTGTGATGTCGGCCCGTCCGGCGGACCATCGGGGTGAGAACGGCGGTGGACCATGGCAGACGATCAGGTCACGATCGATCCGGAGTTCGATCCTCAATCCGGACGGGAGGATCGGCCGAGCATCGGGCGGCGTTGGATAGGCATGGCAGCAGCCGCGGCAGCGTTCGCCTTCGGGTGGTTGCTCGGGTCACCCGAATCGATCGAACCGGAAGCGGCCGAGGAAGCACCCCAAGCGAGTACGACCCCGGGCGTAGAGACCACGTCAACGACGGTGACGAGAGGCGTACCAGTTGTGTCATCTCGGGAGTTGGCGTCGTTGGACACGTCGCTCTCGAGGGCGGTGCCCGGGTTCACCGACACGATCGTGATGCTGACGACGCCTGAGCACCGTCTCAACGTCATGCAGTGGCATCCCTCTGAGCCGATGACGGAGGTGGTCCTGTCGCTGGATCGGGATGAATCCGGATGGATCGGTGGCCGGCCCATCGGGCTTGACGCCTCCGGCAGTTGGTTCGCCCAGGTTCTCGCCGGCGAGGTGTTGACGGTCCACCCGATCCCGGACGCAGCGGAAGAGTTACCGGGTCGGGAGGCC
>JAUVNV010000090.1 GCA_030599515.1 Acidimicrobiia bacterium | reverse complement strand
CTGCCTGATCATGTCTTTGCTACTGCGTCTATCGCGTGCCATGGAGGTCAGCCGCCTAGCCCGCCACGAGGAGCGGGAGGAGGGCGTCGAGTACGGCGGTGAAGCGTTCCCGGGCTTCGGCTGCCGTTTCGGTGACTTCCTCGTGCGACAGGGGAGCGTCGGTTATCCCTGCCGCGTAGTTCGTGACGAGTGAGATACCGGCGACGTCGACGCCCATGTGGTTGAGGGCGATCGCTTCTGGCACCGTCGACATCCCGACCAGGTCACCGCCTGCCCGTTTCACCATCTCGATCTCGGCGGGTGTCTCGTAACTCGGTCCAAGGAACCAGGCGTAGACACCCTCTCGGTACGTCACCGATGCGATTTGGAACGCACGCTCGAGGAGACCCCGGAGACGGCGCGAGTAGACCTCGCTCATGTCGGGGAATCGCGGGCCGAGCCGATCGTCGTTCACACCGACGAGGGGATTCCTCGCCGTGTAGTTGAGGTGGTCGCTGATAGCGACGAGATCACCTGGTGCGAGGCCTTCGCCGAGCCCACCCGCCGCGTTGGTGAGGAGCACCGACGATGCCCCAGCGAGCGCAGCAGTGCGCACGCCGAAGACGACGTCGTCCAGGCCCCAGCCCTCGTAAGTATGGACGCGACCGGCGAACAGAAGGACGGCCTCATCCCCGACGGGTGCAGAGAACAGGCTTCCGCCGTGGCCGACGACGCGCGGCTCTGGGAAGTGGGGGATCTCCGCATATGGGATCTCGATTGTCTCGTCGAGCGATGATGCGTAGTCGCCAAGCCCCGAACCGAGGACAACGGCCGCGGCATGGCGGTCTCTGCCGGATGCGCTGGCGATCGTCGCGACGGCCTCGGTCAGGTGGTCGTAGTTCACGGCACTGCTCCAACGTCGAGCCTGCTCATCTCACTTCCCCGTATACGAGAGGTGTCCCTAGATGCTCGGAAACCTCGAAGGCGCTCTCAGTTATCGGCAATGCGTTGGCGAGCCTGCCCTCGTCGTTCCAGCGGAGCCGAGCCAGAGGCTGACCGGCCGTCACCTCGTCGCCGACCTTGACTTCGATCGCGATACCGACGGCGGGATCAATGGCGTCTTCCTTGCGTTCTCGCCCGGCGCCCAGCCGCAGCGCAGCGGTTCCGATGTCGAAAGCATCGACGCGCACGACGTATCCGCTCTCTCTGGCAATGACAACATGCTCGTTCTCGGCCATCGGCAGCAACGACGGATCGTGGAGGACGGCGGGGTCACCTCCCTGGGCGATGGTGACCTGCTCGAGCTTCTCGAATGCGGCGCCGGAGGCTACCGCCTTCTCGAGACGCGTGCGGGCGTCTGCGCGTTCGGACTCGACGCCGGCGAGCATGAGCATCTCCTCGCCGAGCCGGTAGACAACCTCAACGAGATCGCGAGCGCCGCCACCGCGGAGCACTTCAACAGATTCCGCGATCTCGTTGGCATTCCCCACCATCCTGCCCAGCGGCTGGTTCATGTCGGTCAGCACCGCGACAACCGGCGTCCCGTGTGTTTTGCCGATTCCCACGATGGTCTCGGCGAGGAGCCGGGCCCGGTCCAGGGTTTTCATGAACGCGCCGCGACCAACCTTGACATCGAGAACGAGTGCACCGAGGCCGACCGCCAACTTCTTCGACATGATCGAAGAGGCGATGAGTGGAATGGACGGCACGGACCCGGTAGCGTCGCGCAGGCTGTAGATGGCCCCGTCGGCGGGGGCGAGCGACTCCGATTGTCCGGCGAGCACCAATCCGGTCTTCTCGACGATTGAAGCGAACTCGTCCGGTGTCAGTTGGGTTCGGAAACCCGGAATCGACTCGAGTTTGTCGACGGTTCCTCCCGTGTGGCCGAGGCCGCGACCGCTCATCATCGGCACGGCAGCACCGCAGGCGGCGACCATCGGCGCCAGTGGGATGCTGACCTTGTCGCCGACTCCCCCCGTCGAGTGCTTGTCGACCTTCGGCGCGTCGATGTGGGAGAGATCCATCACCTGTCCAGAGTGGAGCATGGCATCGGTCCACACTTCTAGCTCGTGACCATCGAGCCCCTCCTTGAATATGGCCATGAGCATCGCGGCCATTTGGTAGTCGGGAAGATGCTCGTTCGTGTATTCGGCGATGATCCAGCGGATCTCCCCGCTGCGCAGGACGCCACCGTCACGTTTGTGCTCGATGAGATGCCTGAAGCTGTAAGCCATGCGGATTCTCCTTCGCTACGTTGCGAGCGTCATTCTGCCGGTGCGCCTTGTGTGTGACGAATCCATCGCGTGTCCATTAACGATCAGCTCCGGCATGCTGTAGCTCATCGGTTCTCCGATCCGGGGAGAGCATTGTCGCGCAACTTGACGCGGCCGTTGACAACAGTGACGCCTTCGCTCCTCAACAACTCGGTCTGTCGCTGTTCCAATCCTGGGGCGAGTCGCCCCGACTTGGCAACGACCCGCCACCACGGAAGACCGGGTGTCGACCGGATGAGGTTCCCGACGGCGCGGGCGGCACCTGGAAACCCCGCTTCCTCAGCGATTTCGCCGTATGACACGACTTCGCCGGGTTCGAGTCGTTCGAGCAGCATGGCGACCTCCTCGCCGAAATCCTTCATCGGTTCCTCACACTCGAGAGTTCGTGGTGCGTGACGGAGCGGGCGATGACCGGATCGTTCAGAATGTTCCGAACAGGCGATCTCCCATGTCACCCAGACCGGGCACGATGTAGGCGCGGTCGTTGAGTTCGCGGTCATAGGCGGCGGCGATGACGTGAACGTCGGGATGATCATCGTACATCCGCCGGATTCCGTCGGGTGCCGTGACCACGCAGAGGGCGGTGATGTCACGGGCCCCGGAAGACTTGACCTTGTCGACGGCCCAGGAGAGCGAACCGCCCGTCGCGAGCATCGGCTCGAGAATGAACACTGAGGCGTCGGACAGGTCGGGGAGGCGGAAGTAGTACTCCTGGGGGAGTGCAGTTTCCTCGTCGCGTTGGACGCCCGCGAAGCCGACCTTGCATCCGGGGATTGTTTCGAGGACGGCATCGAGCATTCCGAGTCCGGCCCGCAGAACCGCGACGGCAACCACGTCGTGGACGCGATAGCCGATGGTCGTCTCCATTGGCGTCTGGACCTCGATCTCAGCGAGGGGCAGGCGCTTCGTGGCTTCATGTACCAGGCTGTAGGTGAGACCGCGGGCAGCGGCCCGGAACTCCTCAGGTCGGGTGTCCTCGTTGCGGAGAACGGTCAGGTAGTGCCGGGCCAGCGGGTGATCGATCACTGTGAGATTCATGTCCGGAGTCTCGCACGTCGCGTGTCTCGCTGCGAGCCGTAGACTCACCGCTCCATGTTCGACTCCCTCTCCAACCGGCTGAACGACGCCTTCTCGCGATTGCGCGGCAAGGGCCGTCTCTCAGAGTCGGACGTCAACGACGCTCTTCGCGACGTGCGGATCGCACTCCTCGAGGCGGACGTCAATGTGTTGGTTGTCAAGTCGATGCTCGCGCGAGTGAAAGAACGAGCCATTGATACCGAGGTGACGAAGAGCCTCACGCCGGGTCAGCAGGTCATCAAGATCGTTCACGAAGAACTGATCGTCACCCTGGGTGCCGAAGAGGTGCCGCTGGTTCGACCTGCCGCACCACCGCTCGTCATCCTCATGGTCGGTCTGCAAGGTTCCGGTAAGACGACGACGGCGGCGAAGCTGGCGAAGCATGTGAAGAGCAAGGGGAAACGCCCGATGCTCGTCGCTGCGGATCTCCAGCGCCCTGCCGCGATCGATCAGCTGGAGTCGCTGGGGAAGAGGATCGACGTCCCCGTCTACGTCGACCGCAGATCCAAGGCCCCGAAGCTCGTGAAAGCCGCTCTGAAGGAAGCCAGGTCCGAGGGCGCGAACGTCGTGATCATCGACACCGCCGGCCGCCTGCAGGTCGACAAGGATCTCATGAAGGAACTGGCGGCGGTACGCAAGACTGCCGATCCGGATGAGGTGCTCCTCGTGCTGGACGCGATGACCGGTCAGGAAGCCGTCAACGTCGCGAACGGATTCCTCACCTACACCGATCTCACCGGCCTGATCCTCACCAAGCTGGACGGCGATGCGCGCGGCGGTGCCGCTATCTCGGCGCGGGAGGTGACCGGCCAACCGATCAAGTTCGTCGGCGTGGGGGAGGGCATCGACGAGCTCGACGTCTTCTATCCGGAGCGGATGGCGTCACGAATCCTCGGCATGGGCGACGTGCTGTCGCTCATCGAGAAGGCCGAGACGATCTACGATGAACAGGAGGCTGAGCGGGCGGCAGCCAAGATGCTGGATGCGTCGTTCAACCTCGAGGACTTCCTCGATCAGTTCCAGCAGATCAAGAAGATGGGGCCATTGCAGCAGCTGGTTGGTATGCTCCCGGGCGCCGGATCGGCATTGCGCGACGTCGAGGTCGACGACCGTCAACTCGCTCGCGTTGAGGCCATCATCCGGTCGATGACCACCGCGGAGCGCCGGAATCCGAAGATCATCAACGGGAGCCGCAAGCGACGCATCGCAAGGGGTTCAGGGACGCGGCCGCAGGACGTGAACGTGCTGCTCAAGCAGTTCTCCGAATCACAGAAGATGATGAAGGCGTTCGCCGGAGGTAAGAATCCCATTCCCGGGCTTACCATGCCGGGGATGAGCCGCAAGCAGAAGAGGTAGACATGCCGGTGAAGATCCGCCTGACGCGGATGGGTAAGAAGAAGCAGCCCTCGTATCGCGTCGTGGTGATGGACTCACGCAAGCCGCGCGATGGGAAGTACATCGAGCAGATCGGCAGGTACGATGCCCGCCAGGATCCGTCGCTCATCGAGATCGACAATGCTCGGGCGGTCGACTGGCTCCAGAAGGGTGCCCAGCCGACGGAGCGAGCGAAGAAACTGCTCGAGATCTCCGGTGCCTGGACCGAGTTCAGGGTCGCCAGAGGCGACGTTCATGTCGTCGGCGAGACGCCGGCTGAGAGCCCCAAGCCGAAGGTTGAAGCGGCGCCGGTGATCTTGGATGAGATCCGGGAAGAGGCCGGAGACGCCGCCGAGCCTGCACCGGTGATGCTGGACGAGATCCAGGATGAGGCGTTGGCAGGTGCCGAAGAAGTGACCGAAGAGGTCGAGGTCGTCGAAGAGGTCGACGTCGTCGTAATCGAAGAAACGGACGAATCATGAAGCAGGGCGAGATTGTCGAAAAAGTCGTGACCTACGTCGTTACGCAGATCGTCGACGACGCTGATTCCGTCCAGGTCGAGATCGTGCCCGACGGTGACGACGCGATCGTCGCCGAGGTGCGTACCGCGAAGTCCGACATGGGTCGTGTCATCGGTCGCCGCGGTCGCGTGGCACGAGCGATCCGTTCCGTCGCATCGGTCGCGGGTGACGAAGAAGGTATCGCCGTCGAGGTCGATTTCCTCGACTGACGTGGAAGCGGTTCTCGTCGGATACGTTCGCCGGGCACACGGCATCAACGGCGCGGTCGTCGTTCGCCCACTCACCGATGACCCGGACGGCCGCTGGTTCTCCGGTGCGGAATTGGCCAGCGATAGCAACCCTCCGATCAGCTACATCATCGCGAAGGTCGGTCCTCACAAGGACGGACTTCTTGTTCGATTCGAAGGTGTCACCGACCGCTCAACAGCAGAGGCGCTGCGCGGAACCTCATTCACGATCGCGGCTGATGAGCGCCGTGAACTCGACGCCGAGGAATTCTGGCCCGACGACCTGATCGGATGCACCGTCGTCGATGGGGACGGTCAACCCCTGGGAACGGTCGACTCTGTCGAATTCGGAGCGGCCCAGGACCGTCTCGCGGTCCGCACGGCGGACGGCATCATCGAGGTTCCGTTCGTCGACGCCATCGTCCCCACCGTCGATCTAGATGGCCGGCGGATCGTGATGACGCCACCACAGGGCCTGTTCTAGAGAGACACAAGCAGCAAGACACAAGTAGCAAGACCGAAGCTTGTCTTGTGTCTTGTGTTTGTGTGTTGTCTGTAGTCTGTGATCCGTGCCGTACGACCCGCAACACCACGTTCGCATCGTGACCGCCACGTCGTTGTTCGACGGCCACGACGCCGCCATCAACATCATGAGGCGCCTTCTTCAATCGACCGGTGCGGAGGTCATCCACCTCGGTCACGATCGCTCGGCTGCCGAGATCGCAACTGCGGCGATCGAGGAAGACGCGCAGGCGGTCGCCATCACGTCGTACCAGGGCGGGCACATGGAGTTCTTCCGATACGTGCGCAGCCTTCTCGACGAGGCGGGTGCCGACCACGTGAAGATCTTCGGTGGCGGTGGAGGAACGATCCTGCCGGACGAAGCCGAGGAGCTCGAGCAGTCGGGAATCGAGAGGATCTACTCGCCGGACGATGGTCGGGATCTCGGACTCCAGGGCATGATCGACGATCTGCTCAAACGGGCCGACTTCCCGGTCGTGAGTGACGCGTCACTCGATCCGGCCGATCTGACGACCGAAACGCCCGGTCTTCTCGGACGGATGATCTCAACGATTGAACAGATACCCGACAGCGGTCTTGCGACGACCGCACGAGAGGCAGCCGCTGACAGCGTCGCTCCGGTGATCGGGATCACCGGGACCGGTGGCGCCGGGAAGTCGTCGCTCATCGATGAGATCGTGGTGCGCTACCTCGCCGATTTCCCCGACCGAACACTGGCGATCATCTCCGTCGATCCCTCGCGTCGACGCTCGGGCGGCGCCCTGCTCGGTGACCGAATCCGCATGAACGCAGTCACCCATCCCCGGGTGTTCATGCGATCCCTCGCTACGCGCCAGGCGAACCTCGCTCTTTCCCCGCACGTCGCCTCGACCGTGAATCTCGTCAAGGCGGCCGGATACGACCTGGTCATCCTCGAGACGTCGGGGATCGGGCAGGGAGACACCGAGATCGTGGACCACGCCGACCTCGCGCTCTATGTGATGACGCCCGAATACGGCGCCGCGAGCCAGCTCGAGAAGGTCGACATGCTCGACTTCGCCGATCTGATCGTCGTCAACAAGGCCGACCGCCGCGGTGCTGAAGATGCCGTTCGCGACGTACGGAAGCAATACCGACGGAACCACGGTGTCTTCGAGTCGGCAGACGACGACCTCCCGATCTACGCCACTGTGGCGTCCCACTTCAACGATGCGGGTACCAATCGTTTCTATCGGGCGCTCATGGCAGCCGTCGACGCTTGGACGGATGGTGGGTTCGAATCGACGATCGAGCTTCCCACGGACCACGGGGGTGAGCGTCCCATCATCCCTAAAGATCGTGTCCGGTATCTGTCCGAGATCTCGGACACGATCCGCACCTACAACCGGAGCGTCGACGAGCAGGGAGCCCTCGCGATCGAATCCCAGGCGCTGGCGATCGTTGCGGAGCGGAATGCCGACGAGACGATGGCCGCAGCGAGTCGTGACACCCTGGCATCGCTCGATCCGCTGGCGGCACAGGTCCTCGCCGATTGGAACGACACCGCCGCTGCGTACACCGGCGATGCCGTCACCTATGAGATTCGCGGCAACGAGATCGAAGCAGAGACCTCGGCGACGACCCTCTCCGGCACGCGTATCCCCAAGGTCATCTTCCCCCGGTTCACCGGCTGGGGTGACAGGGTGCGGTGGGGTCTCCAGGAGAACCTTCCTGGCCGCTTCCCGTTCACCGCCGGCGTGTTCCCGTTCAAGCGGGCCGCCGAGGATCCGACCCGGATGTTCGCAGGAGAGGGCGGACCGGAGCAGACGAACCATCGCTTCCACTACGTGTCGAAGGGGATGCCGGCGATCCGGCTGTCGACGGCGTTCGACTCAGTGACCCTCTACGGCGACGATCCGGACACGAGACCGGACATCTACGGCAAGGTCGGGAACTCCGGCGTTTCGGTTGCCACGCTCGACGACGCGAAGAAGCTCTACTCGGGATTCGATCTGCTCGACCCGGCGACCTCGGTCTCGATGACGATCAACGGCCCGGCGCCGATGATGCTCGCCTTCTTCCTGAACGCAGCGATCGACCAGCAATGCGAGCGATACATCATTGAACAGGGACGAAAAGACGATCTCGAGGCGGCGCTCGTCGAGCGCTTCGACGGCCGGGGTGTCGCCCGGCCCCACTACCACGGCGACCTTCCGCCGGGGAACAGCGGACTCGGATTGATGCTCCTCGGGATCACCGGAGATCAGGTGCTACCGCCCGACGTCTACGACGACATCAAGACCGACGTCCTGTCCCGCGTGAGGGGAACGATCCAGGCCGACATCCTCAAGGAGGATCAGGCCCAGAACACGTGCATCTTCTCAACCGAATTCGCTCTCCGCATGCAAGGCGACATTCAGGAACTGTTCATCGACCGCTCGGTCGGGAACTTCTACTCGGTGTCGATCTCCGGATATCACATGGCTGAGGCCGGCGCGAACCCGATTACGCAGTTGGCGTTCACGCTGGCGAACGGGTTCACGTTCGTTGAGTACTTCCTCTCTCGCGGGATGCCGATCGACACGTTCGCCCCGAACCTCTCGTTCTTCTTCTCCAACGGCGTCGACGCCGAGTACGCCGTGATCGGGCGGGTCGCTCGGAAGATCTGGGCGAAGGCAATGCGTGACCGCTACGGCGCCTCCGAGCGCTCCCAGAGACTGAAGTACCACATCCAGACGTCGGGTCGATCCCTCCACGCCCAGGAGATCGGCTTCAACGACATCCGCACGACCCTTCAGGCTCTGTACGCGATCTACGACAACTGCAACTCGCTGCACACGAACGCCTACGACGAGGCGATCACCACCCCGACCGAGGAGTCGGTCCGTCGTGCGCTCGCGCTCCAGCTGATCATCAATCGTGCACTCGGGCTGGCGAAGAACGAGAACCCGATGCAGGGCTCGTTCATCATCGAGGAGCTCACCGATCTGGTGGAGCAGGCGGTGCTGGAGGAGTTCAGCAGCCTGTCCGAAAGGGGTGGTGTTCTGGGTGCCATGGAGCTCATGTACCAGCGCAGCAAGATCCAGGAGTAGTCGCTCCTCTACGAGTCGCTCAAGCACAGCGTCGAGATGCCGATCATCGGAGTCAACACCTTCCTCTGT
>JAUVNV010000230.1 GCA_030599515.1 Acidimicrobiia bacterium | reverse complement strand
GGGACACCTCAGTTCTCGGCTCGACGCAGCACTACAAGATCGCTTGGTCGCTTCCTGCCTCAACCGGCAACAGCGCGCAGGGCGACACCGGACTTGCTCGATTCACCTGGCAAGCCACGAGCAACTAGTCGACCGATCAGACGAAGCCGATGACGACCGTCGCAGACCCGCGTGATCGCTCCCCGGATTCGGAACAGCCGGATCCGGGGGGCGACAGCGTCCAAAGCAAGCGGGGGGACGAGGGCAGGTTCTACCTGGGCCTCGTCGCTCTCGTCGGACTTCTGGTCTTCGGGACCCTGGCCGTCATTGCCGTTCTCCCGATGGTGGTTCCCGGATACACGTCGGCGTCGATCACATCGGGATCCATGCAGCCGAAGCTCCGGCCCGGCGACGTCGTCATCGCCGTCGGGAATGGAGGTGCCGGGATCAAAACCGGCACGATCGTCGTCTACGAAGACCCTGCGCGAGGTGACCTCGTCACCCACCGCATCGTCGGTGTCAACGACGATGGCTCCTACGTCACGAGGGGCGACGCCAACGGCGTCAACGACGCGCAGGCGATCCCGTCAGAGAACGTCAAGGGTGTCGGCAAGTGGGTCGTCCCCTACGTCGGCCTCCCGAGGGTTTGGGTTGCCAACAACGAGTGGCTCCCTCTCGGTTTCACGCTCATCGCAGCCGTGTGGGTGATGTGGTTCGTCCGCTACGCCCTCGAGACGAAGTACGACCCCTGGTTCGTCGACGAGTCAGAGAGCCAGACGGAACCACTGAGGGTCGGGTCATGAGCCTCCGCGTCGCCATCGTCGTCGGAGCCCTCTTCGCACTTCTCCTCGCCTTGCCAATCAGCGGAGCGAGGTTCACCGACACCACCACGAACGAGGGGAACACGTTCTCGTTCGGTACGACCCAACCGATCCGATCGACGACCTACCGCGTCAACTTCACGGGCGAGTATCACGCGTTCACTCTCAACCACGACCTTGCCGAGAACTACTTCGTTCTTCTCCGCGGATCCGCAGATCCGGATGATGAATCCCCAGAAGACGTGGAGTCCCTGGAAGCCAGCGCACCCGTCGAGATCACGGCCGCATCGGACTATGTGCGGGTAGTTGGAGATCCGTCCGGTGATCCTGGATACACGACCAAAGCGGATGAACTCATGCTTGGGCGCTTCTCCGATGCAGGTACGTGGTGGGGCCAGGTGACGGTGATCGAGAGCCTCGACCGTCACGACACTGCCGGGTTCCAACTCCGGGGAGTGCACAAGGCGATGGTTGACGGCCCGTCCTGGTCCACCGCGGGGAATTGGAGCACACCAAGCCAGGTCGGTCTCTACGGGGGCTCCATGGGCGGCGGCATGGCCGTGAACGGACCGGACCACGCGAGCGGATGGGCGCGCATCTGGCCCGCCGAGGGTCGAATCAACCTCAGCCGGGACGGCGCGTCGAGCGACGCGAACTTCACGATCTACGAGATCGAGTGGGGGTCGGAGTGGACGATCCAGCACGTTCGCGTGCGGGGCAACAATGGCGGATCCGGCGTCGACACCCCCAATGAGTACGACACAGCGAAGCTCCCGATCGAAGTCTCGCGAACACAGACTTTCGTCCTGGCCTACGGCACCACCGAGGCAGACCTCCCCGGGACGGCGTGGGAAGGACAGATCTACACGCTGGGCAACGGTCACCCCGTGAACGGCGAACCGAACAAGGCCGCCGTCAAGGAGAAGCAAGTAGCCGTCGGATCAGAGTATTCGGTGGCACGCGACGCGGAGGTCTACGTTCACACCCACCCGCGCCTCCGTGTTGATCACCGTTTCGCTTCACACGGGTCGATTCCGAGTGAGATCGGTGGTGGTTCCGCAACCGTTGACGCGCCTCTCGTACCCGATGTGTACCGAGTTGCATCCACCGGCACGCTCCGCTTCTCGATCCTGTCGAACAGCAGCACCGGCACCGACACGACCGATCCGCAGCCGATCATCTGGTCCCGACACACCGGGCCCACAAGGGTCAGCTGGGCACGGAACGAGACCTTCAGTTCCGGGGCCTACTGGCTGCAGTCCGTCGACTTCGGCGAGATCTGGCGCTGACTCGGCGATCGCCGCTGTTCCCAGGGCTGATGGGGCACCTCTGTGCATGTGGCACCTACGCACACCTGCGAGCCCGGGGTACGCAAGGTACGTCGTGGGTGACTAGTCCCAACGGTCTATTCCTGAACCGCCTTCAAGTTCGATCCCGGTTTCTGCCGATTCCGTTCGTAGAGGAAGCAATGCTCATTGACCACGACACGAATTCCAGGAACCGTGACCGATCGGCTGCCGCAGGACTCGCCCTGGTGGTGGCGACGATGTCTCTCGTCGCGCTCGCTCTTGCGGCATCGGGCACGATCCGCATCGCCTCCATCGTCGTGCTCGGGTTGCTCGTTCCATCCGTTGTGATCGTCACCAGCGTCGTCGAACGTCGCAGGATCGGTAGCCGGATGGCCATCCTCGAGACGGATATCCAGAACGAGCGCGATGCCGGGCAGAGGCACGACCGGCTCTTCGCGCGCTTCACCGACGAGTTGCGAGCGCCGCTCACCGCTGTCTACGGGCTCTCCCGACACCTCGAAGACGCTGGGATCGCGGACGTTGCCGAGGCAGAGGAACTCATCGGGATCATCTCCCACGATGCGACCGAGATCGTCCGGACGGTCGAGAACACCGCGGCTGCAGCCCAGATCGATGCAGGCACATACCGACCAAAGCCGGTTGTTGTCGAACTCGACCACCGCGTCACACGGATCATCGAGGCGATCGGTCGTAGTTCGCTTGAGATCACAGTCGACGTCCGGGAAGCATCCGTCTGGTGTGATCCGGCCGCGATCCGGATGATCCTCCTCAACGTTCTCCACACTGCGGCCGACGGCGGAGCGGGCACGGCACGGATCGACGTCGGTGAGCGCAACGGACTCGGGATCCTCTCGATTACCGACGACCGGCATCGGGACCACATCCCGGATAGCACCGCGGGCGATCTGCTCGGCACAGGAGACACGCTGTCAAGAAGCATCGTTCCCGCACTGGTTGACAGCCAGGGAGGAACGATGAGCGCTTCGCGTACGCTTGGTTGGAGCAACACCGTCATCCGGTTCCCGATCGCGACGCCGGCCCAACTCGCTGGATCGTCTGGAACACGGGAGTCGGTTCTCGACTCGACGCGAATCGTCTGATCAACGCTCCCGATCGAGCATCGCCTGCTCCAGCGGACCTCTCCGTCGCGTCATGAACCGCAACGCCTGGATCGCGAGCACGGCGCCCCAGAGCGCTGCCACATAGAAGAACCACCACCCGCCGCCGTTCAACACGTCGATGAGGAGAAGCGCCGAGACGACGAGTGCGTAAACCATGGCGTGGCGAACGAACCGCATCCGCCGGCGCACGCGTTTGCGAGCTTCCCGTGCGTTCGCAGAACGACGTTTTCGCTCCTCCCCGACGGCGCGCTCAACGGCCTGCCGGGAGATACCGACCTCGTCGGCGACGTGAACGAGTTGCTCCAACGTGAGTCCGCGGTCGGTCGGGTCCTCGACCAGGTCATCGAGGCGCGCGGCGAGATCGATGATCTCTCCCACCTCGTCGCGAGGGAACCGCTGCTCCTGTCGCTGCACATCCATGACGGGAAGTGTACGGGAAGAGAGCAGTCAGTCTTCGATCAGATCGACACCGATGCCGCCCGGACCGAGGAGTTCAACGGAACAGTCCCGATCGCGCAGATGCGCCGATCTTCGCTGATAACGCGATACACCCGGTCCCTCCAGCGGTCCGGTCTTGGCTGTGCGAACGTCCCCCTTCACAGGGGGAACCTCGGCGAGTCGCCGCACGATGACGTCCAGTTCGGTCTCCATCCAGTCCTCCTCCAGATGGTCCGCCCACTTCCGCCAGCCTGAGGAACGCTACAACCTCGACGGCGGATCTCTGAGGACCCTGCGGTGTGTACCCGGCGGTACTCGGTACTCGGTACTCGGTACTCGGTACTCGGTACTCGGTACTCGGTACTCGGTACTCGGTACTCGGTACTCGGTACTCGGTACTC
>JAUVNV010000050.1 GCA_030599515.1 Acidimicrobiia bacterium | reverse complement strand
GGTGGGCTGTCGGGGTCGATTCGGAGGCCTTGTTGGTGGATGGCGACGTGGTGGTGGAACCAGCAGAGGGTGGTGAGGTTCTCCGGTTCGTGGCTTCCACCATCGGATCGGTGGATGATGTGGTGGGGTTCGAGCCGATATCGCGATGTGCAGCCTCCGACGGTGCAGCCGCCGTCGCGATGCGCGACGAGGCTGCGGATGGCGGGCGGGATCGCCCGTGTGGCTTGCGAGGTGACGACCGGTTCGCCGCCCTGGAGGCCGATGATCTGGATCGTGCCGGTGCAGAGGAGTTCCTCGAGCGTCGCGGGTCCGACCCTGGGTCCGTACTCGATCTCGGCTCCGTGCTCCCCGCCGCCGCCGTTCGCCGTGTCGAGATCGACGAGGATCGAGACCGATCCGCCACCTGTGGCGGTTTCACCGTTGTGGTTACGAGTGAGGGAGTCTTGGGCCATTGCGACGAGGGCGTCGGCCTGGAGCTGTCCCCTGGTGTATCCGTCGCCGCCGGGTAGGAGACGGAGTTCGTCGGCACGGTCGCACAACGCGTCGGCGAAGAGCTTCCCCCCAACGCCGGGTAACACACCCGAGACACGCCACGCCGACTCGTCCAGGTTCGGTTGCGCGACCGCGAATCGCTCCTGGAACGCCCGGCGTTCATCAACCCGTGACATCCTGCGCTGCCTTGCCGTCAGATGTCGGACACCGGCAAGATCCATGGTCTCGGAATGCGCCAGCGTCGCCTCGTCCGCACCCGCAACGGCGAGACGCAGCATCGCGACGGTCCGATCGAACGTCAGGTCTCTGTTGACGAGCCGATGCTCGATCCGGCGATGCTTCTTCAACTGGCGTGCCGCGAACACCAGATCCGACGCCGTCGACCGCGACACGTCGAACCGGGACGTCACCCACTCCATCGTCGACCGGCACCCCGCAGACGCTGCAACATTGGCCCTGTCCAGTTCGTTGACCAACACCGCCTGACGATTACGAATATCCGAAGACCGCTCCTCCAGCAAGCGGAACTCCGCCTCCATCTCATCTGCGCTTCTGGTATCGAACAACATACGCACAACGTATCAAAGGCGAGTGACAGAAAGCCCCCGAAAACGCATCCACAACAAAGAAATCTCGAGATTCTTCCTCGTGTTTCCCGAGGGTGGTGTGATGCGCGGGTCGGCGCGGTCGTCTGTCGTCGGTAGCGGGCCTACTGTCTACCCATGGCTGCACCGACCACCGAAGAACGCAGGAACGCTCGCGTCATTCTGAACAGGTTGAAGAAGCGGTATCGGGAGATCTCGACGGCGCTCAACTATGTCGATCCCTGGAATCTGTTGGTTGCGACCGTTCTATCCGCGCAGACAACGGACGGGAATGTGAACAAGGTGACGCCCGTCCTCTTTGAACGCTGGCCGACACCGGAAGACCTCGCGGTGGCGGATCCGGAGGAGGTGGAGCAAGTCATCTTCTCGACCGGGTACTACCGCCAGAAGACCAAGTCGATCATCTCCCTGGCGGTGGATCTCGTCGAGCGCTACGACGGGGTCGTGCCGGCCGATCTCGATGAGCTTGTGAGATTGCGGGGCGTCGGGAGGAAGACCGCGAGCGTGGTTCTGGCCGAAGCGTTCGGCGTCCCGGCGATCGCGGTCGATACGCATGTGAAGCGGGTCTCGAACCGGCTCGGGTTGGTGACCGCGTCGGACCCGGTCAAGATCGAGAGTGCCCTGAAAGCCCTCTATCCCGAGAACGACTGGGAGGCCGTCTCGATGCGGTTCATCCAGTTCGGTCGCGACGTGTGCGACGCGAAGAAGCCCGCCTGTGTCGGATGCCCGCTCGCCGATCGCTGCTCGTACCCCGACAAGACGCGGGAATGATCGAAGCCTTCCGACGGACCCCGTACGATCGGGAGATCATCCGGATCGGTCTCCCGGCCCTCGGTGCGCTCGCCGCCGGCCCGCTGGTCTCGTTGATCGACACCGCGTTCGTCGGACGACTCGGTGCCACGGCACTCGCATCCGTCGCCATCGCCTCAGCGATCTACCTCGCAGTGTTCGCCATCTTCAACTTCCTCGAATACGCCGTCACGCCGCTCGTCGCACAGTCGGTAGGAGCAGGAGACCGCAGTGAAGCGGGTCGGTTCACTGTTGCGGCGCTCGCCATCTCGGCCGTCGCCGGAGTGATGGCTGCGTTCGGGCTGATCGTTCTGGGCGAACCTCTTCTGAGGGCGTTCGGTGCCGAGAGCGACGTCCTCGAGGGTGCAGCGACCTACCTCCGAATTCGTGCGTTGGGTGTTCCTGCGCTTCTCGTGATCCTTGTCGGACACGGTGCGTTTCGGGGGTATCAGGACACGCGAACGCCGCTGGTGGTGACCCTTGGTCTGAATGTCGTGAATCTCGTGCTCGATCCGATCTTGATCTTTGGGCTGGGGTGGGGGATCGCCGGTGCTGCGTGGGCGACGGTGACAGCCCAGTGGTTCGGTGCGGCGTGGTTCCTCGTGATCTTCTTCTGGACCCGCCGCAAGGACCTCGGCATCGGATTCGGGCGGCCTCAGCGGCGCGCCCTCGGTTCGCTGTTCGGTGCAGGAAAGGCGATGGTTCTCCGCAACGCGTCGCTGTTGGCGGCGCTGACTGCAGCCACCATGGTGGCCGCCCGCGTGGGTACGGCTTCCGTGGCGGCACACCAGATCGCGATCCAGCTCTGGATCTTCCTGGCCCTCGTCATTGACGCTCTCGCCATCGCCGGTCAAGCGATCGTCGGAAAGGAGATAGGGGCAGGCAGTCGCGTGATCGCTCGGGCGGTCTCCAATCGGCTCCTGGCGCTGGGGCTCCTGTTCGGCATCCTGCTCGCAGCTGCGCTTGGAGTGATCTCGCCGTGGCTGGCATCGTGGTTCACCTCGGACGAAGCGGTGGTTCTCGAGTTCGCGTCGATTCTGCCCATACTCATCGTGATGCAGCCCATCAACGGTTTGGTCTTCGTGTGGGATGGCATCGCCATTGGAGCCTCTGCGTTCGGATTCCTGGCGGGGAGCACACTCGCGGCGGGAGTGGCAGCGATCGGCCTCCTCCTGGCGGTGATTCCGCTCGGGTGGGGCCTCGTCGGTGTGTGGGCCGCGATCGTGGTGCTGATGCTCGTTCGAGCTACGACTCTGTGGTGGTGGTACTCGAACCGCTTCGCGACGAACGAACCAGATCCATCCCCTTCGTCTCCGGCAGTTTGAGGATCAGGAGGATCGAGATCACGAGGCCGGAGCCGAGTGCAGCGACCGTCAACGGCAGGCCGATACGGTCGATGAGCACGCCGCCGATGAGGAAGCCGCTGATGCTGCCGAGGATCGCGGCATTCGTCACCCAGGCCGCCGACGTGGCTCTCACACGGGTCGGGAACAGCTCGGCCCGCAGTGCTCCGAGCGACGGAGTCAGCATCGTGGCGCCCAATGTCGCGAGGAATATCGAGGCCGCGAGGAACCATCCGGAGTCGAGGAGGTAGAAGCCGAGTCCGCCGACGAGTCCGATGCCGAGAGAGATCGCCGCCGTCGGACGGCGACCGGTGCTGTCGGCCATGCGACCGCCGACGAGCAGGCCGATCGCTCCGAGACCGCTGGCTGCGATGAGGAGGAATCGAGCGGCACTTGCCTCCCATGCGAGATCGTTGATCAGACGCTCGAGTACGAAGTCGAAGGCCGGGGCGGAGAACGCCGACACGAAGAAGGACACGCCGGCGAGCGGCCAGAAGTGCCGCCCCAGACCCATCTTGAGCGCCCCGATGAATGAGATCGGGCGACCAGGTCGGTACGCCCTGCTCTCGGGGAGGAAGCGCAGCAGCATCGGGATCGCGAGGAGGCCGAGCCCGGTGAGAGCGAACAGGATGCGCCACCCGTTGTCCGCTCGCTCGGCGATCGGCAGCAGCAGCAGGCCGGTGCCGACCCCCAGAGATCCGGCGAGTCCGTAGAGACCCATGCCGTAGGCGCGAATCGCCGGCGACAGCTCCTCGGCAAGGAGGACCATGCCGAGCGCGGCGATGGCGATTACGGCGACTCGGACGATCGACTGAGATGCGACGTACACGGCGGTAGATGGCACGAACGCGGTGAGGAGGCTGCCGAGAGAGAGGAGACCGAATGCGACGATCAGGGGTTCTTTGCGGCCCTTGCGGTCCGCGATGATGGAGAAGGCCACACCGAGCAGCGACACGGCCCGCACGATCGCGAAGACGATGCTCATGTTGCCCTCAGTCAAACCGAGCGAGAGTCGAGCGTACGGGAGCGTATGGGCCATCTGCGCACCGCCGTACCCTGCGACGAATGCGACGATGCCGAGCAAGAAGACGATCCTGCGATCGTTCGGTGAGAATGGTTTTGTCGGGTTGAGGAATTGCGGGAGCGACATTCGTGATGGGTGGGGATCGGGGGGACGCCGGGAGCCTACCGCCGGAGCGGTCGAATTCCGATCGGGAACAATCCGGGCACGGTTACCGTTCTCGTCCACGGTGGTCGCTCGGAGGTTTTCTTGACCGAAGTCAATCTTGTCGCCGCGGTACTCGCAGGTGCTGCGTCGTTCCTGTCGCCGTGTGTGCTCCCATTGCTTCCTGGATACATCTCGTTGATGTCGGGCTACTCGATGCAGGAACTCTCCGAGGGAGACGTGTCGATGCGGCGCGTCGTCGGAATGACGGGCTTGTTCGTCCTCGGATTCACCGCGGTCTTCGTCGGTCTCGGCGCGACGGCCACGTCGATATCGTCGTTGCTCGCCCGGCCCGTCTTCAGCATCGTTGCCGGCTGGGTCATCGTGGCCATGGGGCTCTTCATCGCGATCACGGCGGTGTGGACCCCGTCCTGGCTTCTCCCCGTCATGCGGGAGCGGAGGGTCGAATCCCACGGAGCCAGCAGGTTCGGATACTTCGGGCCGCCCGTCATGGGCGCCGCGTTCGCCTTCGGTTGGACTCCCTGCATCGGCCCGGTCCTCGCTTCAGCGTTGCTCCTCGGCTCTACCTCAGAGACGGTCGGCCAGGGGATGCTCGTCCTGTTCTTCTACTCGCTCGGTCTCGGGATCCCCTTCCTGCTGACCTCCCTGCTGCTGGTGAAGGCCTTCTCGGCGTTCGATTGGGTGAAGCGCCACTTCACGGTGATCACCGTCGTCTCCGGCCTCTCCCTCGCCGTGTTCGGGTTGCTGATGGTCACCGGGAGGATCGCGAACCTATCCGGATTCTTCTCGGACCTCCTCGACCGGCTTGGCCTCGAGAGCCTGTCCTCCTCCTGATCCGTGGGACGGGCGCTTCGGTGCGGATGACCGCAGGGCTCTAACGTGGACGCATGCAGATCTCGTTGACCAAGGATCGTTTTCTCGAACTCGCCGGGCGATACACGGTTGTTCCGTTGGCGACCGAGGTCCTCGGCGATCGCGAGACACCGGTGTCGGTGTTCGAGGCGCTCGTCGGTGATGACGACGGATTCCTGCTCGAATCCGTGGAGGGCGGCGAGCGATGGGCGCGCTGGTCGTTCGCGGGATGGGACCCGGTGTTCACACTGATCGCCCGGGACGGTGTCACGGAGGCAATCGGTGCTGAGATCGACCTTCCGGAAGGCGATCCGCTCGAGGTGCTGGAGTCGCTCCTTGCTCGATTCCGAACGCCGGACGGTTCGGAGTGTGGATTCCCCGGAGAGACACCACCGCTCCACGGCGGCTTCGTCGGTTACCTGGCATATGACGTCGCACGGTACGTCGAGTCCCTGCCCGAGGCTCCGCCCGACGATCGCGAACTGCCGGAGATGGTGTGGCACGTCGGTGGGGGACTCGCCGCGATCGACCGTCTCAGAGACACGATCCTGATCATCCGGAACGTCATCATCGGCGACGATCCGGCCCGCGCCTACGACGAGGCCGTCGAAGCCCTCGCAGGCGACGTCGAACGGCTGTCCCGAACGGCCGTCCGTTCCCTCGGCGCTCGCCCATCATTCGACGAGATCGCCGCGTCGGAGGCGAACATGAGCCAGGACGAGTTCCAGGCAGGGGTGGCCCGGGCGATCGAGCACATCAATGCGGGGGATGCCTTCCAGATCGTCCCGTCGATTCGCTTCGAGGTCGAGTTCGATGGGAACGCCTTCGCCGTGTACCGGGCACTTCGACTCGTCAATCCATCACCGTTCATGTACTTCGTGCGGCATGGATCTGTCTCGATCGCGGGGTCGTCGCCCGAGCTCATGACCCGGGTGAGAGATGGCGTCGCGTACAGCCGTCCGATCGCCGGGACTCGACCGAGGGGAGCGAACCCCGATGCCGACGCCGCTCTCGAAGAGGAACTCCTTGCTGATCCGAAGGAGCGGGCGGAGCACGTCATGTTGATCGACCTCGCGAGGAACGATCTGGGGCGGGTCTGCGAGTTCGGGACGGTCACCGTCGATGATCTCATGGTCATCGAGCGCTACTCGCACGTCATGCACATCGTCTCCGGCGTCTCCGGAAGGGTGCGAGAGGGGTTGGGACCCGTGGACGTTCTGCGGGCCACGTTTCCACACGGCACGGTTACCGGCGCGCCGAAAATCCGGGCGATGGAGATCATCGACGATCTCGAACCAACGGCCCGGGGCCCGTACGCGGGCGCTGTCGGCTACATCGATTTCGCCGGCAATCTCGACACGGCGATCGGGCTCCGCACGATGATCTCCGATGGAACCCGCGCATGGGTGCAGGCGGGTGCGGGGGTCGTTGCCGACAGTGTTCCAACCTCTGAGTACCGCGAGTGCGTGAACAAGGCGGCAGCGGTGCTCGCTGCTATCGCAGCGGCGCCGCACCTGCGATGACAGGGGTGGTTCTCACCGAATCCTCACCGTTCTCGAACAGAACCGTGCGATGCTCGAATCCGACGCGAGCGAGGTGAGATGACGAACGGCGGGACGGTGCTGCTCATCGAAGACGAAGAGGAGATCGCGGAACTGCTCCGGATGGCGTTCGAGCGAGAAGGGTTCCGACTCATCCACGCGTCGAGCGGCGAGTCCGGACTCGAACAGCTTCGCGACCGTGGGGCGAGGGCTGTCCTCCTCGATGTTGGACTGCCCGGCATCGACGGGTTCGAGGTTTGTCGGAGGATCAGATCCAGCTCGGACGTCCCGGTCATCATGCTGACCGCGCGAGACACCGAGATCGACACGATCGTTGGGTTGGAGATCGGTGCCGACGACTACGTCACCAAACCGTTCTCCGTTCGGGAGCTCGTGGCTCGGGTCAAGGCGGTACTCCGGAGGAGCGAGGAGTCCCCAATCGAGCGTTCGGTCGTCGAGATCGCGGGGTTCGTGGTCGATGGCGGACGCCGGGAAGTCACCGACCCGAACGGGGTCGTCGTCCGCCCGACGGCCCGGGAGTTCGATCTGCTCTGGTACCTCACCGATCATGCCGGTCTGGTGTTGTCGCGGGCGCAGATCCTGGAGGCGGTCTGGGGCTACGACTACTTCGGGGAGACCCGCACGATCGACGTCCACGTCAGGCAACTGAGGAAGAAGCTCGATGGGATCCCCATCGAGACGGTGTGGGGCGTCGGCTACCGCATCGACGGATGAGGGGGGACCTGCAGATGACCCGGCGCATCGCGATCGGAACCGCATTGATCGCCACGGTGATGGTCGTCGTCGGTCTGGCCGTGTTCGCCTACGTCGACCGGGCAGTTCGAGAACAGGCCCAAGAGGAACTCTTCCGTCAGGCCGAGGTCACGGGTGCCCTCGTCGAGGCCGAACTGGAGGACGTGGAGATAGCTCCGGGAGCTCGTATCGAGACACAGCTTCGGAAGGTTCGGGAGGAGGCCGCGAGGACTCTCGAGCGTGCGAGAGTCGTCGGAGGTCACGATATGGTGGAAGGCGCTCTCCTCGTCGGGGAGCGGTCGTTTCCTCTCTCGCTCCGTCAGGAGCTCATGCCGTCGCTCCCGCCCGATCTGGCGGAACGCGAGGTGCTGAGCCTCGACGTCGAGGGAACCGAGGTCTTCGTGACCGTGCAACGCATCCCGCTGGCGAACAGCGAGATCGTGATCGCGATCGGCCGGACGGCACCGCTCTTACCGATTCGGGAGTTGAACAGGGCGCTGCTCCTCACTATCGCAGTCGGCGTGGTGCTGATCGCGGTCTTCGGCGTCGCGATGGCGGGATGGGTCGGCCGCCGTCTCTCCGGGCTCGAGTCGGCCTCACGACGAATCGCCGCAGGCGACCTCACCGCGCGAGCGCCGGTGGAAGGCGACGACGAGATCACGGCAGCTTCGACAGCCTTCAACGACATGGCGGAGCAGCTCGAAACGGCCCGGTTGCGGGAGCGCGAATTCCTCCTGAGTGTCGGACATGATCTGCGGACCCCACTCACGACGATTCGCGGTTACGCGGAGGCGCTCGACGATGGGCTGGTGAGCGCGGATGAAGCCGGTCGCGCCGCCGAAGTTCTTCGCCTGTCAACCGACCGTCTGTCGCGCCTCGTCGAAGACATCATGCTCCTCGCCCGTCTCGAGGCCCAGGAGTTCATTCTGCAACTCGAGGAGGTCGAGGTCGGTGCCTACGTGGCCGGCATCGTTGAGACCCATCGCGTCCGAGCGACGAAGTTGGGAATCGAAGTCGACCTCGATGTCTCCGACGACGGAGTCGCAGACATCGACCCGGACCGCTTCGGGCAGGTGTGCAGCAACCTCATCGAGAACGCGATGCGGTACACGCCCGAGCACGGGACCGTGAACGTGAGGATCGCTTGCGGCGATGGAACCGTCCGGCTCTCGGTCGAGGACACCGGACCGGGGATCGATCCGGAAGACATCGGGCGTGTCTTCGACCGCTTGTTCGTGGCCCGGCACTACCGGCCTGTTCGTCCGGAGGGGAGCGGACTCGGTCTGGCCATCGTCCAAGGGATCGTCGAGGCGATGGCGGGAACCATCTCGGTTCGCAGCACTCCTGGGAGTGGCACGAGATTCTCGGTTGAGATTCCGGCCTAGGAGCGGACCCTGGGCATACTGCTGTGATGCGCGTTGTGCTCGTCGTTGTGACGCTCGTCGCCGTTCTACTGGCAGGATGTAGCGACGCGTCCGAAGGCAAGTACGGGGAGGACCTCTTCGGAACGACGTGCGCCCACTGCCACGGGAGCGATCTTGCCGGTGGAGTAGGGCCGCCTCTGGGAGCGGGGTCGGGCGCGGCATCCCTCACCGACGAGCAGATCGCCGGTGTGATCGACGTGGGTCCGGGGGCGATGCCTTCATTCGCAAGTCGCCTGACCGACGAGCAGGTCGAGAGCCTCATCGACTACTTGCGCGAGCGACAGGGGTCGTAGAATCCTGTGATGCTCGATCGGATTCTCAGCGACGCCAGATCACGCGCCGACGACCTCATGGGTTGCGGACCGATGTATCGCAAGGCCTCCTCCTCCCTGCCGCCGGTGCAACCGTTCTCCGGGGCCTTGAGAGGTAGCGGTCTCTCGATCGTCGCCGAGGTGAAACGTCGATCGCCGTCCCGAGGCGTGCTGGCCGCCGGACTCGATGCCGTCGCCCAGGCACTCATCTACGAAGACGCAGGAGCCGATGCCGTCAGCGTGCTCACCGAACCCCTGCATTTCGACGGCTCGCTCGACGATCTTGGAGAGGTGCGGGATGCGGTGTCGATCCCGGTGCTGAGGAAGGACTTCCTCCTGGTGCCGGCTCAAGTTTGGGAGGCAAGAGCGTTCGGAGCCGATGCGGTGCTGTTGATCGTCGCGATCCTCGGGCGAGAACAACTGGAACTCATGCTGGACGCGGCGGCCGATGCCGGTGTCGACGCGCTCGTCGAAGTGCACGATGAGAAGGAGGCTGAGATCGCACTCGAAGTCGGTGCGAGATTGGTCGGTGTCAACAGCCGCGACCTGACGACGTTCGCAACCGACCTGGCCGTCGCCGAACGCATCGCCGATGCCGTTGTTCAGCCAGGAGTCACGACCGTGGCCGAGAGTGGAATCCATACACGTGAGGATGCGATGCGCATGTCGGAGGCCGGATACGACGCGGTTCTCGTGGGCGAGGCGCTGGTCATCGCATCAGACCCTGCGGACACTCTCACCCGACTCGTCGACCGCTCGTGACCTGGGTCAAAGTGTGCGGCCTGACCCGTGAGAGCGATGTCTCGGATGCCGTGGACGCGGGAGCGGATGCGCTCGGTTTCGTTCTTGCGGCGCCGTCGCCACGACGCATCAGCACGGAGAGAGCGACGGTCTTGATGGACGGCGTATCGGCGCTCAGGATCCTCGTGACGGTTGACGGGCCCTTGGACGCTGTCGCCGATGCTGTCGAGATCACCGGCGCAGATGGGATCCAGCCCCACGGTTTGTACGCCGGAGCGGTTGCCCTGTGGGCACAGGAACGGGGACTGCTGGTGCTCCGGCCGGTCGGTGACGGAACCCTCGACGAGATCTCGCAGGGACAGATCCCGCTGCTCGACTCGGCCACCGGCGAGCGGCACGGAGGCACCGGTGTGCCGCTGGATTGGACCACGATCGACCGGCCCGACCGACGCTTCGTGCTGGCGGGCGGGTTGACACCCGGCAACGTCGCCGAAGCCGTTGCGGCGCTGCACCCGTGGGGGGTCGACGCGTCCTCCGGGCTCGAATCGGAGCCGGGAATCAAGGATGCCGCTAGGGTCGCCGCCTTCGTGGAGGAGGCGAAGCGGACATGACCGGACCGGACGATCGGGGCAGATTCGGGGCGTACGGCGGACGGTACGCGCCGGAAACGCTGATGCCGGCACTCGACGAACTCGAACGAGAGTTCACCGCTGCCTGGAACGATCGTGCGTTCCGATCCGAGCTGGGAGAACTCCTCACTACGTACGTCGGCCGACCCACGCCGGTCTTCCACGCCAAGCGTCTCTCCGAGCAGCTGGGATTCGACCTGTGGCTCAAACGCGAAGACCTGGCCCACACGGGCGCTCACAAGATCAACAACACGATGGGCCAGGCGCTGCTGGCCAAGCGGATGGGCAAACCCCGCGTGATCGCCGAGACCGGCGCCGGACAGCACGGCGTCGCGACCGCCACCGCGTGCGCACTGGTCGGTCGCGAGTGTGCCGTCTACATGGGGGAGAAGGACATCGAGCGACAGGCGCTCAACGTCGACCGGATGCGCCTCCTCGGAGCTGAGGTGATCCCCGTCGATGCCGGTGCAGGAACGCTCAAGGACGCCGTGTCCGAGGCGATGCGCGACTGGGTGGGGAGTGTCGAGCACACGCACTACATCATCGGGTCCGTGGTCGGGCCGCATCCGTTCCCCTGGATGGTCCGGGAGTTTCAGCGGGTGATCGGCGACGAGATGCACGAGCAACTCCACGGTGCGGCGGAGCCGGACGTCGTCGTGGCGTGCGTCGGCGGAGGCTCGAACAGCATCGGAGCGTTCGCCACCTACGTTGACGACGACGTCGAACTGGTCGGCGTGGAGGCCGGGGGCTACGGGCTCGACACCGGCAAGCACGGTGCGTCGCTGATCGAAGGAACGCCGGGCGTGATCCACGGCTCGTTCACCTACCTCCTCCAGGATGACGAGGGACAGGTCCTCGAGGCGCACTCGATCAGTGCCGGCCTCGACTACCCGGGTGTGGGACCGGAGCATGCGGCGTTTCGGGATGCCGGGATCGTGCGTTACGAATCGGTGACCGATGAAGAAGCAGTCGAGGCGGTGCATCTCTTGTCGAGGACGGAGGGAATCATCCCGGCGCTCGAGTCGGCGCACGCGATCGCCTGGGTGGTACGCGAAGCCGCCTCGTTGGTCGGTAAGAACGTGGCCCTTGTGCTCTCCGGTCGCGGAGACAAAGACGTGACACAGATCGCGGCGCTCGATGACTGAGACGGGCACAGACCGGCTTCGCACGCTCTTCGAGACCGTCCGGTCAGAGGACCGGGCAGCGCTCCTGCCGTACCTCACGGCCGGGATCCCGGACGCCGCAACCTCCGCTGCGATGTTCGAGGCGATGTCCGACGCCGGTGCCGACGGATTCGAGATCGGCATCCCGTATGCCGATCCGCTGATGGACGGCCCCGTGATCGCCGAAGCGGCGGAGCGGTCGCTCGCCTCAGGGATGACGATTGCCCTGGCATTGGAGATTACGGAACAGGTCGTCGCGTCAACCGGGAAGCCGGTCCTGCTGATGACGTACGCGAATCCCGTTCTGTACTACGGCATCGAACGCTTCGCGCTGGCGGCCGCCGACTCCGGTGCGGCCGGTCTGATCATCGCCGACCTCCCCGTCGAGGAAGCCAATCCGTTCCTCTCGGCAACTCGAGCGGTGGGCTTGGGGATGGCGCTCTTCGCTGCGCCGACCACCACCGACGAGCGACTCAGAGCGATCGTAGCGGCCGATCCTTCGTTCGTCTATGCGGTCGCCTCTCTCGGTGTCACCGGCGAGCGAGCGGAGGGTTCCACCGTTGGACAGCAACTCGCTGCACGCATCCGTTCGATCTCCGACGTGCCGATCGTCGCCGGCGTCGGCATCTCAACCCCGGAACAAGCCGCCGCAGCGGCAAGGACGGCCGACGGTGTGATCGTGGGCAGCGCCCTGGTGAGAAGGG
>JAUVNV010000100.1 GCA_030599515.1 Acidimicrobiia bacterium | reverse complement strand
TGCCGGTCGACCGGCTCGACTACTACGACGAGGCGAAGGACGACCGCGAGCCGACCGGCTGAAGCCCGCGTACCGAGCGCTAGCGTTTGGGCATGGATTTCTCCCACAACGCGCGCACGGTCGAGTACATCGAACGCCTCCAGTCCTTCATGGACGAGCGGGTCTATCCCGCCGAGCCGATCCAGGAGGTCCAGGTCGCCGAACAAGGCAACCGGACCGAAGCGACACCGATCCTCCAGGAACTGAAGATCGAGGCCCGCTCGCGCGGATTGTGGAACCTCTTCCTCCCCGACCCCGAGTTCGGGCCGGGGCTCAAGAACGTCGAATACGCACCGCTCGCCGAACTCACGGGACGCAGCCTCGAACTCGCACCGGAGGCGGTGAACTCCTCTGCACCCGACACCGGGAACATGGAAGTGATTCACGATTTCGGTACGGAAGAACAGAAGGAGCGCTGGCTCCTCCCCCTGCTCGACGGTGAGATCCGATCCTGTTTCTCGATGACCGAGCCGGCCGTCGCCTCATCCGATCCCCGCAATCTCGAAACGACCATCATCCCCGACGGGGACCACTACATCGTCAACGGCACGAAGTGGTGGTCAAGCGGTGGCAACTCGACGGACTGCAAGATCGCCATCGTGATGGGGATCACGAGCACAGAGGCGTCGCCGAAGGATCGGTACTCGATGATTCTCGTCCCGAGCGATACACCGGGCGTCGAGGTGCTCCGGGACGTCCCGGTGTTCGGCTATCACGACCGGGGCGGACACGCCGAGATCCGCTACGACAACGTGCGTGTTCCCGCGTCGAACCTGATCGCCGGCGAGGGCACCGGATACATGATCGCTCAAGCGCGGCTCGGCCCCGGTCGGGTCCATCACACGATGCGGGCGATCGGCATGGCCGAACGGGGACTGGAACTGATGGTGGCCCGGGCGAAGGAGCGGGAAGCATTCGGTGGCCCGATCGCGCGCCAGGGCGTCGTTCAGGACTGGATCGCAGAAGCCCGGTGGCGAATCAATCAGGCCCGCCTCCTCGTGCTGTACACGGCATGGAAGCTCGACACCGTCGGGAACCGCGAGGCGCGCAGGGAGATTTCGCAGATCAAGGTCGTGGTGCCCCGCATGACGTTGTGGGTACTCGACAAGGCCATCCAGATCCACGGCGCCGCCGGCGTCGCGGATGACACCCCGCTCGCCCGCATGTGGGCCGCCGCGAGAACCCTCAGAATCGCAGACGGCCCCGATGAGGTCCATCAGATGGTCATTGCGAGAAGAGAGATAGGGCGGTAGTGAGAAGTAGAAAGTAGAAAGAGTCGAGACGGATCCGAACACCGGGCCTGCATCCTGTCTATCTACTTTCTACTTTCTACTGTTCAGCCAAACAGCCGGTTCCACATGCGCTGCATCCAGCCATGTCTGCCCGGTCTTGGTAGGTCCGCAAGCACTTCTTCGAGGTGGTCGGGGGGTAGATCGCCGACGAGAGCGATGGTCGTCCCCGGTGCGTTCCACATCACCCAGAGGGTTGCCGGGTTGATGACCCGCCAGTAGGAGTTCCCGTCGACGGTGTACGGGAGTTCATCGTCGATCGCAGCTTCCCAGTTCACGCGACCGTTGGTTGTGAACACTGAGAACGAGAACAGACCGTCGGTGTAGAACGCCTGGTTGGCGCCCTGAGGCCCGGAGTAGACGTCGACGAGTTGGTATCCGGCCGCGTCGACCGGGAGACCGGCTTGGTCCATCGGCAGCATCATCTCGTAGGATCGCTCGTCCATCAACGCCATCTCCGGGTCGACCGACACCGAGAACTCGATCATCGACGAGTACCGGAACACGGTGCCGTCCCGTGAGTAGACCTCGGTCGCCAGAGGCGCGGAGGTCGACTCGTCGACGATCATCCGCATCCGAACGAACCCCGCTTCGGTGACTTCCAGAACGTAGGCCGATCGCCCGAGATGCTCCGTCGTCCCTCCCTGAGAAACGGCATACCGGCCATCGAGATCGAAATGGGTTGCACCGATAAACGAGAGAGCCGCTCCGGTCGGGCCGTCGAGGTGCATTCGACCGCCGCCGATCGTTGCGTAGGACGACCCCGAACCGACCGTCGCCATGCCCCCGAGATGTTGGATGTCGACGATGCCGATGCTCTCGAAGCCATCCCACGTCGTACCGACCACTCTGCGGCCCGAGTAGACGGCCTCGCCGGCGTCGGCGAGATAGTCGTCGAGGTCGTCCGCAAGGGCGGGACCCACGGACGCGATCACGAAGGCGGCGACGAGGCCACCTGTCATGAGTAGCCGGACGGACAGAACGCTTCCGGTCCTCTTCGTTCCCCTCAGGGGGAGGTGCCGACGAAGGAGGCGGAGGAGGTCGGAGTCTTCGATCGGAACCGTTTGACCCCTCCCGTCAGCGCCCTGGGGCGCTGACGCCGTCCCCTGAGGGGAGGGAAGAGCACGCGTCGACGGCCGACACCGTTTCTTCCTATCAGCTGATCTCCTAACTACTCGGCGAACAATCATGGTGCCGCCACCTGGATCGCAGGAGGGAGAACGGCGAAGCCGGGCTCGGCCGATGCCCTGGCAACGTGGTGGGTCTCGAGATCGTCCAGTATGAACACGGGCTCATCACCACCACCAACGGCAAGGCCGACGAGGAGCGCCGCAGCGGCAGCGGCACCGATGCCGCCCGCGACGATGCGTCGACGCCGGTGGGGAGCCGGTGTCGCGTGAATCTCGCTGGTCATCGTCGTCTCGACGCCGGGGAGAGAGCGGACGGCGATCCTCGCGCGGTCGAGTTCCTGGAGTTCGGCTCGACAGTCGGCGCAATCGACGAGATGCTTCGTGACGCGCCGGTGCTCCAACGTGACCAATTCACCGTCGAGGTACGCAGAGAGTCGGTCACCGAGATGGCCGTCGGGCAGGAGGGCTGCAGGAACCTCGAATTCGGGTAACAGCTGGAGTGTCTTCCGGATGCTTTGGATGGACCGGAAGTCGTCGATCGCCTCTTCGTCGCCATCGAGCAGTTCGCCGACGACCGTCAACTCCTCAGGCGTCAACTCCCCATCGAGGTAGGCAGAGAAGAGTTCGCCGTGTTCATCGGGATCGAAGATCAGACCGGCCATGTCAGCATCTCCCTGAGAAGCTTGCGGCCCCGGTGGATCCGACTTCGCACCGTACCGACCGGGACATCGGTTGCTTCGGCGATCTCGTCGTACGCGAGACCAACGACGTCACAGAGCACCACCGCTTCCCTGAACTCGTACGGAAGCTTGAGGAGCGCCGACTGTACGTCGTCGGACAGGCGAATAGAGGCAAGCACCTCGTCCGGCGACGGACTCGAGCCGAGGGCGTGGTGATCACCTTCCGGCAGCGCCGATTCCGGGCGGCGTTTCTTCTTCCTGATGCCGTCGAGGAAAGCATTACGGGTGATGCGCCAGAGCCAGCCGTCGAACGATCCCGGCTGATACGAGGGCAACCCCTTCCGGACGCGAAGAAGGACCTCTTGAACGAGGTCGGCGGCATCATCCGGATTGCCGGTGAGCCGGTAGGCGAAGTTGTAGATCTTGCGCCCATAGCGATGCGCAACGTCTTCCCAGGTCGGTGCCAATTCGTCAGTCATGTCTCCCCACTACCGTGGGAGGAACGCCCGATAGACCGATCCGGTTCCCGAATACTTGAACGGGGATCAGCCTTCTTTGGAGTCGGACTTGGCGTCATCGTCCTCGACGCCTTCTTCGACACCCTTCTTGAACTCCTTCGTCGAGGCACCGATCGATCGTGCCAGGCCGGGGAGCTTCGAAGCGCCGAAGAGCAGGAGGACCACCACCAGGATGATCAGCAGTTCCGGCCCGCCGATGTTCTTGATGAAAGCAAGTAACACAGAATTCCTTTCGCGGATCTGATTCTAGGCGAGTCGTAGTGTCCGGGTAACGGTTGTTCGAGGAGTACTCGGTACTCGGTACTCGGTACTCGGCGAGGAGTGTGCTACACCCTGCAACGGATACCGGATACCGGATACCCCGCACGAAGTGCGGAGCTACTGGATCGCGAAGCTGTCGACGAAGGCCTGGAGGCGTTCCCTGGTGATGAAACGACAGCGGGGATCGCTGCGCTCCTTCTCATACACGATGTAGGGACTGAACTTGTCGGTGATGAGCAAGGCTCGTTGTGGATTCTGCTGCGCTACCACGATGACGAATGCGTTGACGGCACGCTCCGACAGTTCTGGATGCTCCCCGGAAGCATGCGGCACGATCACCACCAGCGCCTCAGACCCCGCCTTCCGTGCGGTGAACATCTCGGCGGTGCCGCTCTCCGGGATGGAGACGCCCGCTCTTCCGACAGCCACCTCGTAGCCACCGATCCGAAGAAGCGCGAGCGCCAGATCCTCCAGCGAGATATCGGACGGATCGACCCCTGCACCCCGAAGTTCGGCCTCAACGGACCTCGCGATCGTGATCTCGTCGAGGAAGGAGCCGAGCCCCTCCCTGGGCTCGCGGCCGGCCACACCGGGTTGGACTTCGAACTCCTGCTCACCGAGATGAGCAAGCGGATCGTATCCCGCCTTGGATGCGTGAGGGATGAGCTCGGGAGCGACGATCTCAGGAATCACACCGGGCGATTCGAGCTCCATCACGCCGATCTCCACGGACGTGTCACCACGCCGACCGAAGACCATCGCGGTGACGACCTGGTCGATGGGCAAGCCACTGGCTCTCTTGTCGTGCAGCACGAGAGACGCGTCGTGGCAGAGCAGATCCTTGAGGTGTTCGTCAACGTCACCGTCGGGGAGCGGCACGTTGTAGTAGATCATCGCGGTGGTGTCCCGGACGTGGAAGTCCATGAGGATCGGGCGAAGCCGGTCCTCCGACACCGGAGACAACCCGGATCGAGCTGCCGCGTCGGACGGGGTGCTCTTCAGGGCCGAGACGGCGGCCCAGATGACTCCAACCAGGACCAGTCCGATGACGACAACAACAATGGCGGTAACGGTAGGACTCAAGTGGGCGACTCCTTCGTGCGGCTTGCTACCACGATTCTACGCCGGCCGCGGAGCCGCCGGTACTCCGTTGAGGAGTACTGGGTGCTGGGTACTGGGCACTCAGCACGCCGGACGAAGTCCGGCTATACCGCCTTCCGGCGGGCTGCTGTGACCTGGCGTTCCTTGCGGATCCTGCGACGCTCCCGCTCGGACATCGCACCCCAGATTCCGAACTTCTCGCTCGACACGATCGCGAATTCGAGGCACTCGTCGAGAACGGTGCACTCACGACAGATGCCTTTGGCGGTGCGGGTCGAGGCTCCGCGCTCGGGGAAGAACAGGTCGGGATCGGCTCCGCGACAGTTGGCGAAATCCTGCCAGGACATGTCGAAACCCTCGGCTTGAAGGGCTTCGATGAACTCACCAAACATCAGGACTCCCGGGGAGGTGTAATTACAACAGTGGGATTCTCCCAACACCGCGCGCGCTTGTCAACCTGAATCTCGTCGCGCGCCTTGTCATGCAACGATCGCGGCCGTTTCGACAGACCGAGTTGAGGGCGCGATAATCACTCTGTCGAACCATCGGAGGAACACACCGTGACGACGAAGACACGTCGCCTCGAGGTCAACCGGCGATCCGGATGGCGCTCGTGGCTCGGACCCTTCTTCACTTCCGACATCGGGATGAAGTGGATGATGGCGCTGACCGGCGCCGGGCTCCTCGCCTACGTCCTGGTCCACATGATCGGCAACTTGAAGATCTTCCTGGGACCGGAGGATCTGGATCACTACGCGGAGGCGCTCAAGACACTCCTCTACCCGATCGTTCCCAAGACGGGCGTGCTCTGGCTCTTCCGGTTCGGCCTCCTTGCGATGTTCGGCATCCACATCTGGTCCGCCACCGTCCTCACACTCAGGAACTGGGCGGCACGAGGCAAGATCAGGTATGAGGCCAAACGGCAGTACTCCGCGGTCAACTACGCCAACCGCACGATGCGTTGGGGCGGCGTCATCATCCTGCTGTTCCTCATCTTCCACATCGGAGATCTGACGACCGGAACCTTCAACCCCGAGTTCGTATCGGGCTCGGTCTACAACAACGTGATCTACAGCTTCCAGCTCTGGTACGTCGCGATGTTCTACGTGATCGCCCAGATCGCCCTCGCCTTCCACATCTACCACGGGGCATGGAGCATCTTCCAGAGTCTCGGTCTCTCCAATCCCCGGTACAACGACTGGCGCCGATGGTTCGCCGTGGCCTTCGCACTCGCGATCCTCATCGGGAACTCGTCGATCCCGATCGCCGTGCAGTTCGGCCTCCTTACGGTCTCCGGCTGAGAAAGGGCACCATCGTGATAACAGAACACACTCCCATGCTCGACGCAAAGATCCCGGATGGACCGCTCGAGGACAAGTGGACGAAGCGCAAGTTCGACGTGAAGCTCGTCAACCCCTCGAACCGCCGCAAGTACGAGATCATCGTGGTCGGCACCGGGCTTGCAGGAGCCGGAGCGGCGGCCGCGCTCGGAGAACTCGGCTACAACGTCAAGGCCTTCACCTACAACGACTCATCTCGCCGGGCGCACTCCATTGCGGCCCAGGGCGGCATCAACGCCACGAAGAACTATCCGAACGACAACGACAGCGTCTTCCGACTGTTCTACGACACCGTCAAGGGCGGGGACTACCGCTCTCGCGAGGCGAACGTCTACCGGCTCGCCGAGGTGTCGGACGCGATCATCGATCAGACCGTTGCACAAGGCGCCCCGTACGCGCGTGAGTACGGCGGCATGCTCGACAACCGATCTTTCGGCGGCGCCCAGGTGTCCCGAACCTTCTACGCCCGCGGTCAGACCGGCCAGCAGCTCCTCCTGACCGCCTACCAGTCGCTGGCCCGACAGGTCGGACTCGGAACCGTTGAGCTGTTCACTCGCACGGAGATGGTCGAACTCGTGATGAAGGACGGACGGGCGGCCGGGATCGTGACCCGCGATCTCATCACCGGAGAGATCAAGAGCCACTCTGCTCACGCGGTCGTGCTGGCGACCGGTGGCTACTCGAACGCCTACTTCCTGTCGACCAACGCGATGAACTGCAACGGGACGGCCGTGTGGAGGGCCTACCGGAAGGGAGCCCTGTTCGCCAACCCGTCGTTCACCCAGATTCATCCCACGTGTATCCCGGCCAGCGATGAGCACCAGTCGAAGCTGACGCTCATGTCCGAGTCACTGCGGAACGACGGCCGGATCTGGGTATCGAAAACCGCCAACGACGACCGCGCGGCGAACGACATCCCCGAGGACGAGCGGGACTATTACCTCGAGCGGCAGTACCCGGCCTTCGGCAACCTCGTGCCTCGCGACGTGGCGTCGCGGGCGGCCATGCGAATGGTCCAGGACGACAAGGGTGTGGGCCCGTTGAAGAACGGCGTGTATCTCGACTTCGCAGACGCCATCAGTCGACTGGGACGTCAGGTGATCGAGGACCGCTACGGGAACCTCTTCGAGATGTACGAGCGCATCACTGATGAGAACCCGTACGAGGTGCCGATGCGGATCTACCCGGCCCCCCACTACACGATGGGCGGTCTCTGGGTCGACTACAACCTCGAGACCACCATTCCCGGGTTGTTCGCTTCGGGTGAAGCGAACTTCTCGGATCATGGAGCAAACCGGCTTGGAGCGTCGGCTCTCATGCAGGGTGTGGCCGACGGGTACTTCGTCCTGCCGGCAACGATCTCGGGGTACTTGGCGAACTGGCTCAACGTGGATCCAGTTCCCACCGACGACGAGGCGTTCGAGGAGGCGGAACAGTCGGTGAAGGACCAGATCGAGAGGTTCCTCTCCTGCAATGGAACCCACTCGGTCGACTACTTCCACCGGCGTCTGGGCAAGATCATGATCGACAAGTGCGGCATGTCACGCGACCGCGAGGGCCTCGAATGGGCACTCGAGGAGATCCCGAAGATCAAGGCCGAGTTCTGGAGCGACGTCAAGGTGCTTGGTACGAACGAGTCGTTGAACCAGTCACTCGAGCGTGCCGGACGGGTCGCCGACTTCTTCGAGCTCGCCGAATTGATGGTTCGCGATGCCCTCCAGCGCGAGGAATCGTGCGGCGGTCACTACCGGGTCGAACACCAGACCGAGGACGGTGAAGCCAAGCGCGACGACGAGAACTTTGCGTACGTGTCGGCCTGGGAGTGGCGAGGAGAGGACTCACCGCCCACCCTCCACAAGGAGGATCTCGAGTTCGAGTACGTGGCCCTGACGCAGAGGAGCTACAAGTGATGGATCTCACCATCCGCGTGTGGCGGCAAGCCGGACCCGACGTCGACGGCGGTTTCGAGACATACGAAGCCAAGGGCATCAGCCCCGAGGCCTCGTTCTTCGAGATGCTCGACGAGGTGAACGAGAAGCTCAACGACGAAGGCGTGGAGCCGATCGCGTTCGACAGCGATTGCCGGGAAGGAATCTGCGGAACCTGCGGCGTGATGGTGGACGGACATCCCCATGGACCACAGAGTGGAACGGCGTCATGTCAGCTCCACATGCGGAAGTTCAGCGATGGCGACACGATCACGATCGAGCCGTGGCGCGCAGTGGCATTCCCCGTCCTGCGTGACCTCATCGTCGATCGTCAGCCGTTCGACGAAATCATTGAGGCGGGTGGGTTCATCTCGGCGAACATCGGCGCAGCCCCGGATGCCAACATCATCCTGGTCCCCCAGCCCGCGGCGGAGGCCTCCATGGATGCCGCGTCGTGCATCGGCTGTGCCGCATGTGTTGC
>JAUVNV010000190.1 GCA_030599515.1 Acidimicrobiia bacterium | reverse complement strand
TTCCTATCGTTTGGAGACGCCATGTATGTCGAGGTCGGATCGTGACCGCCGTGGCCTGGGAACCCAGCGCAGGCGACGGGAACGCCAGAGCCGGCGTCATGTCGACGCCTCACGGCGACGTCGAAACGCCGAACTTCATGCCCGTCGGCACGCGTGCCACGGTCAAGACGATGGACGTCGAGGACCTCCGGACGGTGGGGGCTCAGATCGTTCTGGCCAACACGTACCACCTCATGCTGCGGCCGGGGGAGGCTGTCGTTTCGAAACTTGGCGAACTCCACGGGTTCATGGCCTGGAGCGGACCGATCCTCACCGACAGCGGTGGATACCAGGTGCTCTCACTGAATCCGACTATCACCGAGGAAGGCCTCGTCTTCCGCAGCACCTACGACGGTGCCCGAGTGGAATTGACGCCGGAGCGCGCGGTGGCCGTGCAAGAGGCGCTCGGATCCGACATCGCAATGGTGCTCGACGTGCCGGTCCCGCTTCCGTCACCGCGACGCCTTGTCGAGGAAGCGATGCATCGAACGCACCGGTGGGCCGAACGAGCTCTCGATGCGAAACAACGGGACGATCGTGCCCTGTTCGGGATCGTGCAAGGTGGCGCTGATCCGGATCTCCGCGAGCAAGCGGCCAAAGACATCGCCGCGCTCGGCTTCCCCGGCTACGGAATTGGAGGCCTCGCCGTAGGAGAGACCGCAGACGAAAGAGACCTGGCGCTCGACGCCGCGATTCCTCAGCTCCCGCCCGCTCGTGTGCGCTACGTCATGGGTCTCGGCGACACCGAAGGGATGCTTGCGGCGATCGCTCGGGGCGTTGACCTCTTCGACTGCGTCATCCCGACGCGACTCGCCCGGCACGGCAAGGCGCTGACGCGAAGTGGAGACATCTCGATCAAGCGGGCCGAATGGGTGGAGGACGAGACGCCGCTCGATGACGGCTGTTCGTGTCTGACCTGCCGGCGATACAGCCGTGGCTACCTGCGCCATCTCTACACGACGAGTGAACCCCTCGCTGATCGATTGCTCACAGTCCACAATCTCACCTACACGTTCGATCTTCTCCGGATGGCGAGAACGGCCATCGCGGCGGGCCGCTTCAACGAGTTCCGACAGCACGTCGTGGCGGCCCGAGTCGGGGAGTAGATTCGGTCGACGGCTAAGATTCCGGCGCTTCACCGACAACGTCTGTCGGGCATCGAACGGAGGAATCAGTGCTGTATCTGTCGAGCAATCCGGCTGTCGTGTTCGCTCAGAGCGAGAGTGGCAGCAGCACTATCGGCTTCCTGCTGCCGATAGCGATTCTCGGAGGCCTCTTCTACCTTCTGCTCGTCATGCCGCAGCGTCGGCGCGCCAAGAAGGCGAAGGAACTCCGCGACTCGATCAGCATCGGGGACGAGATCAGGACCATCGGCGGCATCTACGGCACGATCCGATCAGAGGATGAGGAGAGCTTCACGATCGACCTAGGCGGCGGTTCAATGATGCGTATCTCGAGGCGGGCCGTTGCCGAGCGTCTCGGAGACGATTCCGAGTGAGCCGCAAGAAGGCGCTCATAACCCTGCTGGTCACTCTCGCCATCGCGTGGGGATCGATCGGAGCCATGCTGCTTGCGGGGTGGGCGCCCAAACTCGGTCTCGACCTTCAGGGGGGCTTCGCCGTCGTGCTGGTGGGTCCGGAGGGCACCGAACCCGAGACCCTCGACACCGCGGTCGAGATCATGCGACGTCGGATCGAAGGTCTCGGCTCCGTTCAGGAACCTGAGATCTCGGTCCAGGGCGATCGATCGATCGTCGTTCAACTGCCGGGCGTTGAGGATCGCGAACGAGCGCTCGAGGCCGTGGGAACGACCGGAGAGATGTCGTTCCGACCGGTGCTCGGCATCGTGCCGGTGAGTCCGGCGCTCACGGATCCCGATGCAGAACACCCTGAAAACCTGGATCCCGTAACCGGGCTGTCAGACCCCGACGACGTGCAAGCGGTCATCGCCTATCTGCCGGGCGAGGAAGGATCGGTGGTCTACATCGTCGGTCCCGCCTTCCTCCTGGGATCGGACATGCACGGCGGTCAGGCCCAGTTCAGCAGCACCGGCGGTCTTGGTGCGGCCGGTGGTTGGGTCGTGGTCCCGGACTTCACCGACGAGGGAGGGGAAAAATTCCGAGCCGCGACCGGTCAGCTGGCGGCCTATCCGATCGGATCGCCCGAACGTCGCCTCGCGATCGTCGTCGATGGCGTGGTCGGCTCCGCTCCGGAGGTTTCGGCGGACGTGAGTCCGGACGAGGGCCTCGATCCGAAGAGGGTGGTCATCACCATCGGAGCTTCGGATGACCCCCAGGCCGAAGCTGAAGACCTGGCGGCCATTCTCAACTACGGCGCTCTGCCGACCACGTTCGAGCGCGAGCGAGTCGAATCGGTGTCGGCATCGCTGGGCGCCGATTCGCTCAGAGCGGGACTCATCGCAGGGCTCATCGGCCTGGCCCTCGTGACGATCTACATGGTCGCGTACTACCGGATCCTCGGCGTGATCGCGATGCTCGGTCTCACGGTATTCGGATCCCTCCTCGTCGGCGCGATCATTCTGCTGGGCGAGTTCCAGGGGACGACTCTCACCCTGGCGGGTGTGACAGGCATCGTCGTGTCGATCGGGATCACGCTCGATTCCTACATCGTGTACTTCGAGCGGGTGAAGGAGGAGTTCCACGCCGGGCGCCCGCTCCGTCCGTCGATCGATCACGCCTACCCGGGCGCGTTCAGCACCATCATCAAGGGCGACACCGTCACGTTCCTCGCGGCGATCCTCCTCTGGTTGCTCGCGATCGGTCCGGTGAAGGGCTTCGCTCTCACTCTGGGCCTCGCAACGGTCATCGACGTCATCATCTCCTACTACTACACACGCCCCGCCACGTGGCTACTCGCTCACTCGAAACTCGGCGAGGGTGGCTGGTTCTCGATTCGAGGCGCGATGGGGAAGAGGAGCGAAACTGCCAAGTCCATTGAGCCGGCGGAGGTGACGGCGTGAGCGTGTTCACCAGGATGTACCGGGGTGAGACCCACTTCGACTTCGTCGCAATCTCCAGGAAGACGCTACTCGTCTCGGCCGCCCTCGTTGTGCTGTCGATCCTGACTCTCGTCGTGCGACCGCTCAATCTGAGCATCGATTTCACGGGCGGCGTCATCGTCACGGTCGAGAACCAAGCGGATGCAAGCATCACCGAGATCCGCTCGGCGCTGGCCGAGATCGGCGACGCTGATGCGCGGGTGCAACTCACCGGAGAAGGGTTCATCCTGATCCAGACCGACGCGCTCGACGCACAAGCCCAGGACGAACTGATCGTCGTCGCTGCCGTAGTGGCAGGGAGCGAAGTCAACGACGTCACGATCGACGCCGTCGGTCCGACGTTCGGAGCCGAAGTGACGAAGGCTGCGATCGAGGCGCTCGTGGTGTTCCTGTTCATCGTGGCGCTGTTCATCACATGGCGATTCGAATGGAAGATGGCGGCGGCTGCTCTTGCCGCGTTGTTCCATGACTTGATCATCACTGCGGGCCTGTTCGCCGCCGCCGGATTCTCCGTGACCCCGGCGACGGTCATCGCCCTGCTGACGATTCTCGGCTACTCGTTGTACGACACCGTGGTCGTGTTCGACAAGGTGAACGAGAACGTCGAGCTGATGCACGACCGCTACACGTACACCGAGATCGTCAACACTTCGATGAACCAGGTTCTCATGCGATCCATCAACACGTCGCTGACCTCGCTGCTCCCGGTTGGCTCTCTGTTGTTCATCGGATCCTTCGCTCTCGGTGCCGTGACGTTGCGAGAGTTCGCTCTGGCGCTCTTCATCGGGATAGCGATCGGGACCTACTCGTCGATCTTCGTGGCGGCTCCGTTGCTGGCGCTCTGGAAGGAACGCGAAGACGACTGGGTGATCGCGCGCAAGCGTGCCGCGCGACGGCGCAGTGGTGGAGCAACCGACACGACCGAGGACGATGCTCAGCCGCTGGCTGCGGTTGTCCCGGCCGCGCCGTCGGCCCCGACCGGGGCGTCTGGAGCGGCCGCACGGGCTCCACGGAAGCGGAAGAAGCGTCGGTAGACTCTTTGGATGGCAGAGGCCGTCGCACCTCCCGGGATTGTGAAATCTCCCGACGAGATGCTCGATGATCTGATCGAGATCGCCGTCGAGCACCATCCCGGGACGGATGTCGACGCGATCAGAGATGCCTATGCGGTCGCGGCCAAAGCACACGCGGGACAACTGCGACGGACCGGTGACCCCTATGTCGTCCACCCATTGGCAGTCGCTCAGATCCTGGCCACGTACGGGCTGGACACGGCGACGATCGTCGCAGCCCTCCTCCACGACGTGGTCGAGGACACCGAATTCACCCTCGATGACCTCGAACGCGAATTTGGCTCAGAAGTGGCGCTTCTCGTCGATGGGGTCACGAAACTCGATCGTATCAAGTTCTCGAGCCGGGAAGAGCAGCAGGCCGCCACGATTCGCAAGATGGCTGTGGCGTTGGCCAAAGACATCCGGGTGCTGTTGATCAAGCTCGCCGATCGGACCCACAACATGCGGACGATCGACCCGCTGCCGGAGGAGAAACGGAAGCGGGTCGCCTCCGAGACTCTCGACATCTACGCCCCACTCGCTCACCGGCTCGGTGTGCAGGAGATCAAACACGAACTCGAAGAGAGGAGCTTCGCCGTGCTCTATCCGGCGAGGCGGGAGCACCTCGAAGAGCAGATACACCGAAGGGCCCCCGAGCGGGAGATCTACCTCGAGAAGGTGATGGGGGAGGTGGCCGGAGCGCTCGAAGACGCGCACGTCGATGCGACGATCACCGGGCGACCGAAACTCGTGTACTCGATCTATCGGAAGATGGTCGACTCGGGCCTGGAGTTCGAAGAGATCCACGATCTGATCGGCATTCGGATCATCGTCCCCGACGTTCGGGACTGCTATGCGGCACTCGGTTTCGTGCACTCGATGTGGGCACCGATTCAGGGGCGATTCAAGGACTACATCGCCATGCCG
>JAUVNV010000072.1 GCA_030599515.1 Acidimicrobiia bacterium | reverse complement strand
GCCCATATCCACATATGCGTGTCCGGGAGCTTGCCGTGATGGACGTCGATCCGGTGGTTTGATACGGTGCCTTTGTGATTCCGGTTCTGCTTACTGCTGGTGTGATCGCAGGCCTATTCGGTTGGCGAGGATGGTGTTCGTCGTCGTGGCAGCTCTCGTTTGGCCGGTTGTCTTGGTGGTCGCCGGCGTCGAAGCTCTGACCCCGAGGCAGCGTTTCTTGCTTCATGATGAGTCGTCATTCTGCTCAAGAGTCCGCGGAGAGTCCGCGAGAGAGTGGAAAACAGTGAGAAACAGCGAAAGCTGTTGAGCAACAAAACCGCCGGTCAGAGGGTGTTTCCGGGCATATCCGCAGGTCAGGGAAACCCCCTGAGTCCGCCTGGGGGTCAAGAGGTCGCCCGTTCAAGTTCGGTCAGGTGACGGACAGGATCCCGACTCAGCGACACTCTTGTGCGTTCGGGGAAGTTGCAGAGTGTGACTCCCTTGGTGGTTCTGGGGGTTCAATCGTCGCTGCCGCACGTGGTCTGCAATCCGTCAGAGCGCTGGACGTACAGTCCCGAGTTAGGGACACCAATCATTCACACCAGTGGTGTTGTTCGTTGACGAGGTCGAGGATTGGTCCTGACGGAACAACGACGCCGATGCCGCTCTCCTCGATGTGGGCGACGAACATCCCAAACCAGACGGTGAAGGTGTGGATCTCCCCGAGTTCCTCCGGATCATTGCCTGCTGCACGAGCAAGGTCGTACCACTGCTGCGGCCATTCCTGACGCCGCGGCCCTGGTGTCTGGAACTGAAGGAAGCAGGGCGATCCGCTGAATCCGCCCCAGGAGCGGACATCGACGAGATGAACAGAACTGGAGGTCCAGCGTTGGACGTCGGTCATTGAGCCGGTCGTCCATGTGACTCTCGACTGATTCCAGGCAGCCACGGAGCCGGACCTGACGACGGGCATTGCGTCTCGAGCCAGGCTCGGCACTCCGGTGAGTAGGCCTGGGAAGTAGACCGTTGTGCCAGCTTTCGGAGTGACGTTGATCTTCTCGTGTGCCTGCCAATCGGGAATCACAGTGATCGGGCCTTGTGGATCGTCGGGTGGATCGAAGGGGCGGACGGCGTAGTCGGCTTGATCCTCCGCAGAGAACGCCCAATCTGCGACGTCCCACTCGTATGGTCCGCCGGAGCCGTCTCGAAGACGTGCGACGATGTGCGGTTGGCCTGATACGACATGGCGGGCGGTGACCATGGCGACGAACGACTGGGAACCTCGTTCGACCTGTAGAAGGAAGAATGTTCCTATCGGTTCTAGGTCGACGCCGCCCGCCTCCGGAACCTCGCCGAGCAGGAACCCCACAGCCCTCGGGAATGAACTGTCGAATGCCAGGCTGACCTCCGCTCGAGACGCAGGTCCACGCTACCTGCAACAGCCGTCGGACTACTGATAATCCTGCGTCTGGTTGATCCAGCAATCCCTCTGGCCAGGACGCGCATAGGACGCGTTCTGCTGAGAAACGCCGCGAGTCGATGAATGCCGATGAGTGGCATCATGCCCGGTTAGGGCATGTTTGCGGTCGTTTCCGCAGGTCACAGAAGCCCCCTGATGTGACTTCACACGGCATGTCCGGCCGCCAAACATGACGCCGGTATCTCTCGTATGTGGGTGCTCAACACCGTGGCGGGCGGTGTGCGATATGCGCTAGCAGTGTGGGATCCTGCCGGAGTCGCGCCCTTTCGGTCGGGTAGGCTGCGCGTTGAGGAGGAAGCGCGACGTGACGCTCACGGCGGTTGAGAAGCAGGCGCTGTACATCGCGATGGTTCGCTCGCGTGCCTTTGAGGAAGCTGCTGGCGCTCTCGCCGCTTCCGGCGACATCCCCGCCTCCTGGCTGAGTGGCATCGGCCAAGAGGGAACCCTGGGGGCAATTGTGCAGCTGCGCGCCGACGACTACCTCACGATCACCCACCGCGGCGCATACGGTTTCATCGGGCGAGGCAGCGATCCCAGGCGTCTTCTTGCCGAGCTGCTCGGCAAGAAGGCCGGCTACTGCAAGGGGAAGGGAGGTCGGCACATCGCCGACCTCGAGCACGGCATTCTCGGCAAGAGCGGAACCGTGGGCGGGCATGCTCCACTGGCCATCGGAGTCGGAACCGCCATCCAGAACTGGGGCGGCGATCAGGTCGTGCTCTCGCTGTTCGGGGAAGGCACGAGTAACCGGGGTACCACCCATGCCTCCATGAACACCGCCGCGGTCTGGCAGCTGCCGGTCGTTTGGGTGTGCGAGAACAACGGCTATGTCGGCAATGTGCCGGCTTCCGTCTACACGGCAACCCCCGACATTGCCGACATGGCCGCCAGCTATGGCATGCCCGGTGAGGTGGTCGACGGCAACGACGCGCTGGCCGTTCACGACGCGGCGCGACGTGCCATCGTTCGCGCCCGGTCGGGGAGTGGGCCGTCGTTGCTGGAGTTGAAGACGTACCGGATTCGTCCTTTCGCGGAGTCGGCCACAGACGTGCGCGACCCGGCAGAGGCGGTGGCCTGGCGCGACCGTGATCCCGTGGCCGGTTTGCGGGACCGCCTCCTCGAGTCGGGTGAGCTGACGCTGGCAGACGCGGAAGCCGTCACGGCGGCGGCGCGGGAGGAGATGGCTGCGGCCGCGGCGTACGCACGGGAGAGTCCGTTCCCCGACCCGGCCGCTGCGTTCGAGGATCTCTACGCCTGATGATGCGCTCGATAACCACCGCCCAGGCAATGAACGAAGCCCTCGCCGAGGAGATGAGGCGCGATCCCGCCGTCTATGTCGTGGGGCTCGGTTTGTATCCAAGCGCCGGGGAAAGTGCCACCTCCGGGTTGGTCGATGAGTTCGGCGAGCTACGTGTGCGGTCGGCCCCCATGAGCGAGACCGCGATCGCCGGTTCGGCCGTCGGGGCGGCCTTGGTTGGGATGCGGCCGGTGGCCGAGCTTCACCTCGCCGACTTCGCGTTCAATGCCCTCGACGAGATCCTGTCGAAGTCGGGCAAGTGGCGCTACACGCACGGCGGCAACGACGGCATGAAGCTGCCGATCGTGTTTCTGGAAGGTATTGGCGGCTACGTCGCGGGGGCCTCTGAGCACTCCCAATCGCCGTTGGCCTTGTATTGGCACTTCCCCGGCCTGAAGATCGCCGTTCCGGCGACACCTTACGACGCCAAAGGGCTGTTGAAGACAGCGGTGCGCGACGACAACCCGGTGATGTTCTTCACCCACAAGCTCGGCGCTCCCGGGCCCGTCCCGGATGACGAGTACGTTGTGCCGTTCGGGGAGGCGGTGGTACGGCGCCCGGGAGCCGACGTCACCGTGGTCGCTACGTCCTACATGGTTGTGTTAAGCATGGAGGCCGCCGCAAACCTGGCCGATCAGGGCGTCGACGTGGAGGTCATTGACCCCCGCACTCTCGAGCCGCTGGACATCGAGACGATCGTCGCCTCCGTCGTCAAGACGGGCCGTCTTGTGGTGGTCGACGAAGACACGGAACGATGCGGGGTCGGAGCCGAGATCGGCGCCCAGGTGATGGAGCGGGCCTTCACCGCGCTGCGCGCCCCGGTGGGTCGCGTGGCGAACCCCAACCTGCCGGTCCCCTACAGCCCACCGCTCGAGCAGGCCGTGCTCCCTTCCATCACATCGATCGAGACAGCCATCCTGGCCACGCTTACCAACTGATCCACTCGGCACGGCCCGCGGGCCCGCGGGCACGCCCGAAGAAACGCCATGGGCTGTCACTCGATCGCGCTACCGCGAAGGGTGGCCGTGCAGATATCGCTAGGGGACTGCCAATTGCCGGCTATCTCTCGCTCTTGGGCGCTCCATATCGCTCTAGGTGGTGCGTGACATGGGCGGCGCGAATCGCGCTGGGATTCCTGGAGGCTCTGGTCTGTACCGGGTTTGGTGGAGTCAGCTCACTTGGCTCAGGAGTGCGTCTTGTCGGTTTCGGTGGATGGTTTCGTATTCGATCGGGGTGTGCATTGACCCAGATGCCGATGTCGCTGCTCTCATGCGCCAGGTGCTCGACATCCTCACCGACGCTGGCCACGACTCAGCAGAGTGGTGGCCCACGCTGTGGTGCATGCCTGACCTCCGCGCCCGTCAGCCGGCCGTTCGCGGTGTCGATCTTGGCGGTCGGCTCAGCACTGGCTTGACGGGCTGGAGCCCGCGACCACACCGCGTCCACATCACAGCGAAAAACGTTGAGATCTGGCGCGAAACAATGAGTCGTCAAAAGGGCCCCTGACCGGCCACTTCGTCGCATTCGTCCTGGTTGTGTGGGCGCGCGAGAACGCCATCAGAGACCCTTACAAGGCAGAGGTCGGCGGTTCGAGCCCGTCAACGCCCACGAGACGAGACCCAGGCTGTGCCTGGGTTTCAGTCATTCCCGGGCGCGAACCGGTCCGGGTTCGTCGGCGACTGCGGTTCGTCCCGGGTCTGGTGGAGTCAACGACCTTCAATCGGGCGTGCTGCGGATTGGTTGTCGTGGTGGATTCTCTCGTACTCGATGAGGGTGTGCAGTTCGTTGAGGGAGACGTTGAATCGTTGCCGCGGGTTCCGTTCAGCAAACCAGAACAGCACGTGTCATTGCTACGACAGTGTTAGCCTCTCAGGCTAAGTTAGTGGTACTAACAACACGAAGGTGTACCACGATGCCGACACCGCAGATTCCCAGCGTGCTGGTCTCTCGTTCAGTTCGAGTGGTGAGACCCCGCGATCTGAGAGAGCTGTACGTCAATCCCAGCTCGGAGCTAGCGCGTCTTGGGGACCAGGGAGCTGTCCATCGGTTCGCCCGGGGCTACTACGCGCTGATCCCAGCCGAATCGGTCGGTGATTCGGGATGGCGCCCCACCATCGAAGCTCTCGCTCTCGGAGTGGCCGTGGCCGACTATGGAGTTGATCGAGTTGCCTTGATGGGACCATCTGCTGCGCGTATGCACGGTGCCTTGCCCAGGGCCGTGGCATTGGGTTCTGTTGCCATTCCCAAGCAGCGACCGCCCCTCGCCACGCGTTGGGGGCCCATCGGTTTCCACACGCGGGATGTGATCCGTCTCGATCTTGAACATATCGACACCGATCTAGCTGCTGGGTATCAGACCACGGTGGAGCAGACAATCCTGGATCTTGCCCGGTGGGCGGATACGTGGGATGTCTCAAGAGAGATGATCGCCGAGGCGATAGTGGCACTCGCCGGCCGAGCGGACTGGTCGCTGACCCGAGACCTCGCCCTCAAGCAAGGCGAGCGCGCCGCCTACGTGCGCGCCAGCTGGGTAGCCCACGCGGCCGTGCCCGACGTTCCACACCTGCGGGTACGTGGACCCGTCAAGTCACACGGGTTGCGTCCCTCGCAACCGGTTGCCGCCGGACGATTCCCGATCGAGGAGTAGACAGGTGCTCGACCAACAGGAGTTGAGCCTTTGGGCAGCGAGACTCGGTGTTGCCCCCGAACAGATCAGGAAGGACCACCTGATCTCTCACTTGCTTGCCGGCGTCGCTCGCAGCACTGTGGCCGAGCGAGCGATCTTCTTCGGCGGTACTGCCCTGGCTCGAACCCACATCGGTGATCGGCGGGTATCTGAAGACATCGACCTGTGGGCGGAACCGGCACGAGACGTGTTTACGGTTCTGGCGGACGAGTTGCCGCGGTATGTTCGGCGCGAGTACCCGGGTCTCCGGATCGAGAGAGACTCTCCAGCGATTGGGACCGCAGTGGCGCGGGATGGGACTCAGGTGCGTCTCCAGGTCGTTACCTACGGCGCTGAGCACCATCGGTGTGTTCGTTCGGTTGGAGCGCCGCAACATCGATCTCCGCTACACCGACCTCCGCCATGAAGCTGAGATGACGGTACCTGTGCGTTCATCGTTCGTGGCCATGAAGCACCTCGCCTGGGCTGATCGGACGGCACCGCGCGATCTGGTGGATCTCGCGGCGTTCGCGGCTATCGGTGCCCTGGATGGCGAGGCCGATGCGATCGTCAAATGCCTCCGGGGATTCAGCGTCAACTCCCGTGACATCGACCGCCTTCCCGAACGGACCCGTCGAGCATGGATCGTAGATCTTGCGCATCAGATGGGACAACCTCCTGACCCCGACCATGCCCTCAGCGCAGTTCAAGAAGCGTGGGTTCATTCGCTGGGATGGGACTAGCAGAGGTCGGCGGTTCGAGTCCGTGAACGTCCGCGGATTCTGGATTCTCGGGGGCTGCGGAGAACCGGACCATTTTCAACTGCGTGCGGCGTAGTCTCTCGGCTCTGACTTGAACCTCGTTCCCGATCGAACGGAAACAGCCGATGAGTCGCACAATCATTCTTCCGCTATTGCTCGCCGTCGGCTTGCTTGCTTCTGCGTGCACCGGTGGGACTACGGACTCTGGTGTTGCTTCCCTTGATGCCGATATCGAGGCCATCGTGAACACCGACCTCGGAGCGATAGCGGGTGAGGAATCCGTGCTTGCGTTCACCGCGTGCCTGCGAGATGAGGGGCTCAACGTCGACGACCCAGGTGTCGATGAGGAAGGGAATCTCATACCTCCAACTCCCCACGCCGTCGCCGCGAAGTCACTCGATATGGCGGCCGTCCATTCGGCTTTCGATGTCTGCAAAGGGTTTCTCGACGATGTGACATTCGGTCTCAGCACCGAGGACCTCTCCCAACGTGAGGACGAGCTCCTCGAATTCGCTGTGTGCATGCGCAGCAATGGCTACGACATGCCCGATCCGGACTTCTCCGGCGATGGCCACAGCGGAGCCGGACCATTCGGTGATGCCATCGACACCGACGATTCGGCCTTCCAGACCGCAGCCCGATCTTGTGAGGGGATCATCGGCGGCTGACCCGGGTCAGTCCCCTGCTCGAGAAGCCGTGGTTGCCTGCTGGAGTTGCTGGAGAGTGGGTGAACCGGCGGGGCCATCGTCGGTGAGGTAGATGCGACAGCTCAGCCCGAACGGCGCGTCGTCGTCGGCGAATGGATCTGTGCCGTCGATGAGCACCGTGGGTGAGCCCCTGAAGCCGTGTTCGACGGCGGCTTCGTACGTCTCGATAAGTTGGTAGTGAATCGTCGCGTCGAGGCCTTGATCGTCGATGAGCGTCCTGAGTTGGCCGTCGGTTACCTTCCAGTTGGGACAGCCATCGAAGTACTGCAAAGTGATTTCCATTGGTGCTCCTTCGTTCAATTGACGGTTACTGGTTCGAGGATGTGGCACACACACGAGGTGGGCCAGTCGTCTGTGATCTTGTCGGCGGCGGTTCGTAGACGGGAGAGCTCATCGCGAAGCTGCAGAAGATCCTCGATCCGTCGGTCGATCGCGACGGCTTCGCGGGCGATGGCTGTGCGAACCATTGCGCACGGGGCTTCACCCCTGGTGCGCAGGGCGACGATCTCCCGAACATCGTCGAGCGGCAGTTCCAGGCCGCGGAGCCGCCGCACGAACCGCAGCAACTCCACGTCGTCGATTTCGTAGTCCCGATACCCGGCCCCGGTTCGTGCCGAGATCGGGATGATGCCGTGCTCCTCGTAGAACCTGATCGCCGACGGCTCCAATCCCGAGAGATGAGCGGCCTCACCGATACGCAAAACACACCTCCATCGATGTCTATTCAGCCACGCTACACCTTCAACCAGGTTGAAGGTCAAGGGAGAACTATCGGACAACGTCGCTCGTGGGCATCTTCGTGACGCTGCAGGAACCGAGCGGTCACTCCTGAGTCGCCTGTTGCTCTCGCCACGTGATCTGCCATTGGAATGCTCTCTCTTCGGGACCCCACGATGACTTGATGAATTCGAGGACGGAGACGATCTCGGCGTCGGTGAGCGTCCCTCCGAACGACGGCATCCGACTCTCCGGGAAGACGCTGCCGTCGCGCGTGAGGGAGAGCAACAGAGCGTCGGAGTGGTGCCACGTGTGCCCGGTGGTGTCATGAGGTGGCGGGCGGAGGCTCCCGTCGGCGTTACGGGTCTTCCAATCAGGGTCGCCGCTGAGATCTGCCCGGTGACAGGATGAGCAGTACCGGCCGTAGATCGTCTCTCCTTCTCTCACCTGGTCGGCATCGAGTGGAGGAACAGGTGGAGTCTGGCCGGCGACGCTCAGCCCCTGGTCTGGTGGGAGCACGGGTGTCGTGTCGGCTCCGCTGCCTGACGCACACGCCGACAGGATCAGCGCCGCGGTGATGACCGGTACGAGGACTGCTTCTCGCCGATTGATCACCTCGCCGCGCTCAGAACGCCGGGCTACCGACACCGCCGTTGCAGCGGCCGCCGGGTTCGGGTGCGTCGAAGGAGCCTTCGAACTCGTTGACGAACTGGGCGAGGCGTGCATCGCCGGCGTCTGTGAGTTCGAGTTGGTTCGCCCATGCCGTCACGATGATCGGCGAGCCCTGGCCTGCCACCGGACTGACGAGGACCTTTTCCAGCCGTCCGGTGAATCCTCTGAGCTCGCGCAACTGGTCTTCGGCGATACCGGGCTCGTAGGTGATCCACACGGCTCCGTGTTCGAGAGAATGGACTGCGTTCTCGGAGCGGACCTCGGTGTCGTAGAACCCGCAGTTCTGCCAGGCGGCGTCGTGTGGGCCACCGGCGGGCACCTCGCCGTCGTCGTGAAGGTCACCGTCGATGTGTTCGGCTGCTGCGACGGCGACCTGCTCGGTCCCGTCGGGGACGCCGCGGATCGCCGGGTTGTTCAAGAACACGACCGCGACGAGGCCGAAAACCAGTGCCGTTCCACCGATCCAGACGAAGCGCTTGGGCCACGGTGAACTCCCGCTCGAACGGACCGGTGGCTTCTTGTCGCTCTGTTTGCTGGTCTTCGAACTCATCGTCTCCACTCCTTGTCAACGGTCGGGTCTTCGTGTTGGTCGTTCACTTCGAACATCAGGATCTGTCGGGTTCTTCCGGGACGGCCGTCATGTGAGGCTCATGCGGCGCATCGACATGGCGTTCACTGCGACGATCACGGTGGAGAACGACATGAGCAGCGCACCGACCGCCGGGTTGAGCAGGATCCCGGCGCCGATCCCGACACCGGCCGCCAGGGGGATCGCGATCACGTTGTAGCCGGTCGCCCATGCCAGGTTCTGGGTCATCTTGGATCGGGTGATCCGGGAGAGGCGCAGGGCACGGGCGACTCCCCTCGGGTCGTCGTCGACGAGCACGAGATCGGCGCTCTCGATGGCAACGCTCGTTCCGGCTCCGATGGCGATGCCGAGGTCGGCACTCAGGAGCGACGGAGCGTCGTTGATGCCGTCGCCGACGAACGCGACCGTGCCGTCTCGTTGAAGATCCGAGACGATCCTCGCTTTCTCATCCGGGAGCACCCTGGCGTAGAAGCGATCGATGCCGAGTTCGGCTGCAACGGTCCGGGCCACCGCCTCTGCATCGCCGGTGATCATCACCGGGGTGATGTCCATCTCGACCAGAGACCGGATCGCGGCCGCAGCGGTGTCGCGGACCTTGTCGGCGAGGGCGAAGACCGCAACCACATTGCCCTCGGAGATGAGGACGACGGCGGTGTCACCACGATCATCCGCACGGACCAGGGCGGCGAGCATCGCTGCCGACACGGTCGCTGTGAGATCGTCGGCCCACTCCGGTCGTCCGATCCAGTACTCGTCGCCGTCGACGAAGCCGTGGAGGCCGTACCCCGGTACCGCCGACGCCTCCGTGGCAGTCCGGATCTCAAGGCTCTCTTCCCGGGCGGCGTCCACGATCACCTTCGCGAGCGGATGCTCCGACACGCGTTCCAGGGCCGCCGCGACGCCGAGGGCGTCGGAACGACTCATCGCCTCGACGTCGACCGATGACAGAACGAAGCGTCCTTCCGTGAGCGTCCCGGTCTTGTCGAGCGCCACGATCTCTATGTCCCGGCCCCGCTCGAATGCCTCCCGGTTACGCACGAGCACACCATTCTGGGCCGCAATCGTCGTGGCGTTCGCCGTCACCAGCGGGATGGCAAGACCGAGCGCGTGCGGGCACGCGATGACGAGCACCGTCACGGTGCGTGTAACGGCGAACGTCACCCCGGCGCCGACACCGAGCCAGATGAAGAACGTCGGTGCCGCAACACCGATCGCGATGATCGTGAGCCAGAACGCCGCCCGGTCCGCGAGTTGCTGGAACCGGCTGCGAGACGCTTGCGCGTCCCGGACAAGGCGCATGATCTGAGACAGCGTCGTGTCATCGCCCGTACGGGTCACCGCCACAGTGAGCGCACCCTCCCCGTTGATGGCACCGGCGACGACTTCAGAGCCGGG
>JAUVNV010000170.1 GCA_030599515.1 Acidimicrobiia bacterium | reverse complement strand
GTGATTGGCGCCGTCGTACGCAACAGCGCCGGTACGGTCGTGCTTCTCGAGTCCTCCGAGCCGGTGCTCGAGACCCGGTGTGCCGGGGATCGCCCACGGTCTGGCCAGTGTCTCAGGGTCACGTATGTACGGGAGGAAGGCGTCACCGTCGTTCGGCTCCGTTTCGTAGGTGACAGGGAACGTGGGGAGCGATTCAACGTCGGGGATCTTCCACGGTTCGGACGAATTGGCGATGTACCCATCCGAAAGGACGATCACCGGCGTCATGAACTTCGTCGCGATGCGGGCCGCTTCCATCGCGGTCGAGAACGCATCCGAAGGTGAACCGACCGCGAGCACCGGAAGCGGCGCCTCGCCGTGCCGACCGTACATGGCGAACAGCAGATCGGACTGCTCGACCCTCGTCGGCATACCGGTCGACGGTCCGGCACGCTGCACGTCGATCACGATGAGCGGGAGTTCCATGATGAATGCGAGGCTGATCGTCTCCGACTTGAGGGCGAGGCCCGGTCCGGACGTCGTGGTCGCGGCGAGGTTGCCGGCGAACGCGGCTCCGACGGCGGTTCCGACTCCGGCGATCTCATCCTCGGCCTGGAAGGTCTTGACGCCGAAGTGCTTCTGCTTCGCGAGTTCCTCGAGAATCGACGTTGCCGGCGTGATCGGGTACGAGCCGAGGAACAAGGGCAGGTTCGCCGCTCGTGCGCCAGCGATGAGACCCCACGCCAGGGCGACGTTTCCTGTGATGTTCGTGTACTCGCCCTTCGGCAGCGACGCAGCCTTCACTTCGAATGTGTGGTGGAACTCCTCGGTGGTGATGCCGTAGTTGTATCCGGCGAGCAACGCTGCTCTGTTGGCCGCCGCGACGGGACTGCCGTCACCGAACTTGCCGATGATCCACTCCTGGATCGGCTCAAGCGGACGGGTGTACATCCACGACATGAGTCCGAGAGCGAAGAAGTTCTTCGACCGCAGGACCGCACGACCCTTCACGCCGGTGCCGACGAGCGCCTGCTTGGTGAGTTCCTCCATCGGGGCGGTCATCACGTGGTAGTCGCTGAGCGACCCGTCCTTGAGGGGGTTCTCCTCGTAACCGGCCTTGTGGAGATTCCTCTCGTTGAAGGCGTCCCGATTCGCGATGATGAGCGCCCCCGGCTTGACGTCCTCGAGGTTCGCTTTCAGCGCCGCCGGATTCATCGCGATCAGACAGTCGGGGTGGTCTCCAGGAGTGAGGATATCCCAGTCGGCGATGTGTACCTGGAACGAAGAGACGCCGGCGATCGTGCCGGCAGGGGCGCGGATCTCGGAGGGGTAGTTGGGCAGTGTGGCGAGATCGTTGCCGAACATGGCCGAACTGGCGGTGAACTGTGTTCCAGCCAACTGCATGCCGTCGCCGGAGTCTCCGGCAAAGCGAATGACGACCCGGTCGATCTTCTGTGGCGCGGGTGGTGCGTCGGTCTCAGTGTCTGGTGACACGGTGCTCTGCTCCTGATTGCGGTTGGGGTTCCGGGCGTGCCCTTCCCCCGTGCTCGACGGTCAAGTCTATGCCGTTCGAATCACATCTCGGCCGACCGTAGGATGCCGTCGGAACGAACGTCGGCGAGTGGCCCTTGGGACCGTAGGCGAGCGGACGAGTAGCGAAGTAGGTGAGTAGCTGACTAGCCGACGCGGGCAGCAGAATGCCGAGTTAACCGAAGAATGCCGGGGGTTCCTCAACCTTGACGATGCCGGCTTCTTCCAGTCCGAGGCCGATCTCGAGTAGCCCGGCTTCGCCCCAGCGGGGTCCGATCAGTTGGAGGCTCGCCGGCGGCGTTCCGTCGCTCTCGATGGGCAGCGCCAACGCCGGGTTTCCTGCCCGGTTGACCGGCCACGTGTACTGGGCGATCACGGCACGATGGAAGATGCGTTCTCCGTCGATGTCCATGTCATCCTCGCCGATGACCTTCCTCGTTCCACCGACGGTGGGGGTGACCAGAACGTCGAAATTGGTGAAGATGCGTTCGAGGGCATGCCGGACGCCGGCATCCCACGCCATGGCATCGATGGTCGTCTCGAGACCGATGGTCTGTGCTCGTCGGAGCCGCGACGCGACATCGCTGCCGTACCTGTCGGGTTCGGTCTCCCAGCGATCACTGTGTACCCGGTACACCTCGGCGGCGGCGGCATTGGCTGCGGCTTCGGTGATCTCGAGGGCCGGCTCGTCGATGGTTTCGATGGTTGCTCCGAGAGCAGCGAGGCGGTCAAGAGCGTTGCGGAAGGCGTTGCGGGTCACGCGGTCAACCGGGTGCTCCATCCACTGCTTCGGAATCCCGATGAACAGCGTCGACGGGTCGCGCGGAGCGCCAGGCCGGTCGACCCGAGCGGGAGCGGACCAGGGATCGGCCGCGTCGTCACCGGCGATGGCCAGGTAGATCGCTGCGACATCGGCAACGCTGCGAGCGATGGCCCCGACGGTGTCGAGCGAGGGTGCGAGCGGCGTCGTTCCGGTGAGAGGCACCCGTCCATGCGTGACCTTCAGACCCACAACGCCACACAGCGCCGCGGGAACGCGGACCGAGCCACCGGTGTCGGTCCCGATCGATGCGGGCACGATGCCGGCCGCGACGACCGCTGCGGACCCTCCGGACGAACCACCCGGCGACAGATTCAGATCCCACGGATTGCGGACCGGACCGAAGTGCTGGTTCTCACTCGTGAACCCGAAGGCGAACTCGTGGAGGCCGGTCCGTCCGATGATGACCGCGCCCGCGTCCGCGAGGCGCTGCACCACGATGGCGGAGGAACCTGCCGGGATCGTCTCAAACGCGGCGCCGTTCGTCGTCGCGACACCAGCCTGGTCGATCAGATCCTTGAGGCCGATTGGAATGCCGGCGAGCGGCCCCGGGCTCTCGCCGCCTGAGATTCCTTCGTCGATCTCTGCCGCCCGCGCGAGCGCTCCTTCACGATCGATCGTCGTGAACGCGTTCAGATCCGCCTGGGACGCGTCGGCGGCATCGAGTGCCGCTTCGATTGTCTCGATCGCCGAAGACTCACCACTGCGAATCGCTGCGGCGACGTCGATGATCGAAGCCACGGGTTACTCCCAGGTGACGGCGCGGCTCTCGGGGAAGATGTTCACCCAGACGCGACCCGGGGGCAGGATGACGTCATTCCCGGCGTCGTCGACCACGCGGATCATGTCCTGGACGGTGTCACGCTGCCAGGTCGCCTCGAACACACCACCCGAATAGAAGACGAGAGCATCACCGGAGCCGGTCGTCTTGATCCCTGGAACCGCCGATCCCGCTCCGGTCGGCGAACTGGCGGTGTATCGCTTGCCCTTGATGACGACGAGCATGTCGAAGGCGACCTGTCCACTCTGAGAATCCGCGTCGACCCATTCGTGCGGTGTCGTCTTGTTGAAGCGCAGGTACTGCTCCCCGTCCCACTCCCAGACGACCTTGGGATGGTTCGACCAATCGAATGTGATGATCTCGGCCGTCTCGGTGGTCGGCGTCGGCTCGTTCCCGTATACGAAGAGCGCACGCGGTGCCTCGTCGAGCCAGTCTTGATTGTCGGCGTAGTCGCGAATGGCCGGTGTGGACGTGTAGAGGTTGTGGGGTGCCTTGCGGTGGGGCATGCGGAAGGTTGTGATGCCGTTGTCGTAGACGACGTGCACGCCGTCTCTCCTGAAGATGTCCTTGACCCACGACTGAGCGCCTGAGATCTGGAACGCGCCGTTGAGGGGCGCCATCAGGCCGGAGTCGGTGGGTCGTCCGGAACGGTTTGGACCGACGAATTCGCTGTCCGACTGGTGGAACATGGCGATGAACCGCGTCAGGCCACCTTCGACGAGAACCTCGTACGCCGCGTCCGCCTCCTGGAGTCCGGACTGCGGCCGGGCGGAAGGATGGTTGTCGATCTTGACACTGATGACACGGCGCTCGTACGCGTCTTCCTCGGCCGGGAGGCCGTTGATCGTCGGTTCGATCCCCGGCGCGAGGGTCGTCGTGGTTGTCGACGTGGTGGTGGTTGTTGCCGTCGTCGAGGTGGCCGCCTCCGACGTGGTCGACGACGCGGCGGCGGCAGTCGTGGTTGTGGCGGCATCGGCGCCGGATGAGCATGCGGAGGCGAGAAGGGCCATGGCGGCGAGCAGTACTGGGATTCGGAAAGGGTGATTCATAGCGCCCGGGAGTGTAGGGAGGAATCCCGCGAACCCGACGGACCACATCTCCTACGGTTCGGCGCTCGTCCGCCTCTGCCGGGCGAAGCCGAGGATGATGAGGGCAGCGGTCTCGCCGACGGCGAAGCCCCAGGCGATCTTGAGCATCGGGTCCACCGGGACTGCGATCACAGCGATCGCAGCGAGAACGAGGGAGACGATCCAGCCTCCGGCGAGGCCTTTCGTCCTTCCCGACGCGATGAAGATCTGGCCGACGAACAACGCTCCGAGTCCGGCGCCGACACCGGCTCCGCCGAGCGCAGCGACCATGCGCGGCGGTTCGAACGCTGCCCCGTACAGCAGCTCGATGATCCATGGTCCGATGAAGTAGGCGGCAACGGCGCCCAGCAGCGCGAGCACGCTGCCTCCAATGGCGATCCGGTGACGCCACCGCGCCAGCACCTCGAACTCGCCACGGACGGACAGATCGGTGAAGTCCGGGAGCACCCGGGCAACCAGGTTGTAGGCGGAGGTCACCGGACCCCGGAACAACGTGAAGGTGGCGAATACGATGCTCACGGCCGCAGCGGACCCGCCGATGAATCCGACGACGATGGGGCTGGAAGCGATGACAACCTGGGACGCTGCCGTGGCCACAACCAGCCATCCAAGGAATCTCGTAGCCGTATCGACCGACTCGCCCGTGGCGATGCGATCACCGGAGAAGTGCCAGGGTCTGAACGCGAGGATCGTGAGAGGGCCGATGATGAGCGCCCCGGCAAACGTCACCGTCGTCGGAGATATGGAAGCGGCCACCAGGGCAAGAACCAGTATGGTCGCTGCTTCTGCTGCCAGCGTGCCGCCGTAGGCGACGAAGCGTCGACGACCGGCAAGTAGTCCTCTGCCGGTTGCCATCACACCACGCGTGACCAACAGCGCGCCAGTGATGACGACAAAGATGATCTCTCCATTGAAGAACGTGTCGAGGGTCGCGAACACGAATGCCGTGCCAAGGAGCCAGCCGATCGCCAGCACAGAGATCACCACGCGAAGGTCGCTGCCCATCCAGCCGGGACCACCGCCCGTGACGACCAATCTGCGTGTGATGAATTGCTCGGCGGGGATCATCAGCACTGTGTAGATCACGAACATCGTCGTCCACAGCACGGCGATTGGAGCGAACCCATCGGTGCCAAGGGCGCGGCCGGCCACGGGCTGATAGACCAGAACGGCGAGGGCGCTCACAGCGGTACCGGCCAGCATCGCGATCGTGCCGAGACCGTCCCTCCGGCGCGGTTGTTCGGTTCTCAGTTCAGACTGCATGGACCGGAACGATAGGCGCACCGCTTTCCATCCTGAGACTCCACGGACGAGTCCTGGGGTATCGTCGCAATCTATGCCTACCGATGAAGACGCGGCGCTACCGACGGTGACAGCCGTCATACCGGCCCGAAATGAAGAGCACACGATCGCAGCCGCGATCGAGAGCCTCCTCGATCAGGCCTACGAGGGCTCGCTCGATGTCGTCATCGCCGTGGCCCCCTCCACCGACCGAACGCTGGAGATCGTGACCGAAATGGCGGCCGACACCGGGCGTGTCACCGTGGTGGAGAACGCTGCGGGCACAACTCCGGCCGGTCTCAATGCCGCGATCGCCGCAGCGACCGGCGAAGTCATCGTCCGGTGCGACGCCCACGCGGAGATCCCTGATGG
>JAUVNV010000212.1 GCA_030599515.1 Acidimicrobiia bacterium | reverse complement strand
GAGCGGCAGGGAATCGGTCGGCGATGGCGCGAAAGTAGTTGTTCTTGAGGAGCCGCTCGGCGACGTCGGGGTCGCTGTACCGGTGCACGACTCCTTCCCAGGATGCAGAAGCATCGAGCGTCGAGGCCCACAAGCCGGTGACGCCGGGCCCGGGGGTCGGTTCGTTCGACAGGGAGTGAAGGTCGAGTGCGTCGGCGAGACGGCGAGCGGGATCCACGGTCATGACGACGGTGCGCCGGTCGGGACCCGCGAGCCGTATGGCGATGGCGGCCGAGATCGTGGTCTTGCCGACGCCTCCGGCTCCGGTGACGATCACGGTCGTGGCTTGACGGGTCACGCGAACGACTCACAGATCTCGGCGAGCCGTGCCGCAACCTCGCCGGGAGTATGGAATCCGAAGAGGAATGGGAGCCGGGGATCGTCGGGGATCGATCTGAGCCAGACGGCCTGGGAATCAACCAATCCGGTGTGGAGAAGACCCGCGGCCCGCGCGGGACCGTCCGGTACGGCGGCGACCGCGTCTGCTGTGACCCCGAGTGGCTCCATCACACGATTGGCGATCACCCCGGCGATCAGGATCTGCCGCTCGGCATCGATGTGGGCGATCGCCTCTCTCGTCTCGTGAACGGCCAGTTCCTCAGGGGTCGTGACGAGGAGCAGGCCGCTGATCGCAGGATCGGCGAGTGTGGATTCGAGTCGAGAGGCCTGTTCACGCACGGCGCCGGTGGGCACGAGTCCGGTGATGGTTTGGGGTGCTGCGAGGTAGGACTGAAGCTGGCCGAGTGGGGGAGCGTCGGCGATGACGAGATCCCAGTCCCCGCGCAAGACTTCGAAGATCGGCTTCCCCACGGTAACGATCTCCCGGATACCCGGGGCGGTGTCGGCCAGGACGCTCAGGGCGCTGGAAAGCTGTCTCATCGGAAGCGACCTCGGCACATGGAGTTGGAGGCCGAGGTACTCCTCGAGGGCGCGGGTTCGATCGACGGCCGCACCGAAAAGTCCCGGTCGGATGCGGGTCGGTTCATAGGTCAGGGAGTCGATGCCGAGGTGGGCGGCGAGCCCGCTGGGTTGAATCATCGCGACAACGAGGACGCGTTTCCCGCGACGAGCGGCAAGGATGCCAAGCGCCGCTGAGACCGCCGATTTCCCGACACCACCCTTGCCGGAGACGATGAGAAGTCGGCGTTCGAGCATGTGTTCAGGGTAGCCGCGACAGTCCTTCAGACCCGCACCGAGGACGGTCCGTCGGGTACGCTGCGGCGGTAGACGAAGAGGAGACCCCATGGCCCAGTTGAACGTCGACGAGTTCCTTGCCCGGTTCCGGGACCGGGCGGAGGCAGTGAAGGAGCGGGGGATCCCGCCGCTCGAAGGTGAGGCTCGTCGCGTCTGGATCGAGAGCGCCGAGAAGGACTACATGGACTACTCGCTCGTCGGCCGCGCGAACTGGTCGCTTGAGGAAGACGCGTTGGTGCTGAGGATCTCGTTGAAGGAGTAGGAAGTAGAAAGTAGAAAGTAGAAAGAAGAAAGTAGAAACGGAGGCAGCGAGAGCGGCCGGCGGTTGGCCCGGTCTATCTACTTTCTACTGATCTAATCCCAGCGCCGCTCGCTTCGCTGCCGCCCGTCGCTCACCCTCGAGTCGCGCCAGGTCGTAGTCGTTGTGATCGACGTACTGCATCGCGTCTGCGATCACTCGGTGGCCGGCCTCGTCGCGAATGAGGCGGTGCATCTCCTGGGCGACCCTGCGATATCCGGGATGGCCCGATGCCTGGCTGCGCAACTCCAGCAGATGGAACGCCTCTCGTGCGTTCATCTGGATGTAGTAGCGAACCCGGTAGGCGAACGGAACCGCGTACTGGGCGACCGCCGGGCCGAAGGCCGCGGCGACTCGTTCGGCGAGTGCTGCCGTCCGGTCCATCACCTCATCCCATGCCGCCGTGGCGTCGATGTCGGCGAGGGCGTCCGGCGTGATGTAGCCGTGATCTGTGGAGAGGCGCTGCCACTCGATCGTGAGCATCCGGTGGCGCTGTAGATCGCGGAAGATGCCGTAGTCGGACAGAACGTCGAACCGGTATGACGTTCGTTCCATCGCACGACCCGGCTTGTGGCGCCGGTTCCCGCGGGGCCCAACCGCCGCTCTGATCAGATCTGCCCGGTCATCAAGCGAGAGGGATCGCACGTATGCGAGCAGTTGGTCGTCCGGGAGATCGCCGACCGCGTAGAGGGCCGCGGCCGCGACCTTCGTCTCGCCGTCGGAATCCCAGTCGACGAGCTTCACTTCGGGCCGATCCTCCGGAGTGAGACCGAGATCTGCGACTCGCGTTTCGAGATCTGCTGCGACGGACGCCAGATAGTTGCTCCAAGCTCTGCCACGATCGGGGACATCGACCCGAGTGAGGAACGAGGGGATCATCTTCCGCAACTCCGTGAGCATCAGATCGGAGTAGCTGCGGACCTCGGCGAGCGGGTGCGCCCGCATCCGCATCAAGAGCATTTCGTAGGCCTGGCCGCTCCCGAAGATGCCGACGTTGGAAGTGGTAGCCGCCGGCAGCATGCCCCTCAGATCGTCACAGGCTTTCGCGCGGATCGTTGAGCGCCACACGCCCATCGAGTCGGCGTCCTCTCTAGGGAAGAGTGCTTCGTAGTACGGGACGGCTCGACCGATCAGGGCGGAGTACGTATCGAAGAGGTCGTCCATCGTCGAACGGAAGTCGGTTTCGAGGGGTGACCCGATGATCTCTCCCGGCACGTGGTAGCGGTAGCGGCCGCCGAGCTTCCTGTCGTAGAAGATGTACCGCGTGGACTGCTCGAGATAGGAAGCAAGACGGCCCCACTCCAGGACCTTAGTGAGGACATTCGACGCCTGTTCGCAAGCGATGTGGGCCCCACCGAGCTGAGCGACGGAATCGTCTCCGAACTGAGTGAAGACCCGGTCGTAGAGTCCCCGGGCTTTCTCCAGGCCGACAACAGAGTCGGTCTCGCCGAGGTTGTCGGCGATGGCCCGGACGCCCAGATCGGGCTCGGAGACGAACTCGTCGAGGAAGAGACGCCGGACGGACTTGGGCGATCGGCTGTATCGGGCGAAGAGCGCCCCCTTCACGACCTCGGGGAGATTGACGATCCCGAACACCGGGCCGTCGATATCGGTGAAGAACCGACCGAGCAGAGTTCGTTCTTCGTCGGTGAACGACTCAGCGTGATAGCCGGCGGGCACGGGACTTGGAGAGGGGTTCGTTGGGAATGACATGAGTGGCATTTGACCGTAGCAGCGTGTCGGTAGCCGGGGCAACCGTCGATCCGGGGTAGCCTCCCTATCGTGTTGATGGTTCTTCGAATGCTGCTCGGTGTGCTCGTCGCCATTGCTGTCGCAACGGCGCTCGTACCAATGCTTGTGATCGCTGATCTTGCCGGTGGGGGATCGGGTTGGGGCCTATGCCCGGAGGGGTTGGGAACCTGCTCGACCTCGTACTTCGCGGGTCCCGAACTCCTGGCGCTCCTGCTTCTCGTGCTCTTCGGTTTGCTCGCCGGCATCGCGATCTGCAACCGGTGGATCCGCCGTCTCGAAAGATCTCAGCAGATCGGTGGATCAGTGGGCCGGTAGACCGGCAGGGTCTTCACCGACAACCGAACGCGGCGCGCTCTGGTTGCTTTCTCAGCGACCAGCGATGATCGGTTTGCCGTTCTCGATGCCGGCGATCTCGACAAGCGACCAGACATTCCACCCGTTCGCCTCGAGAACCTCGCGTCCGCCTGCGAACTGCTTCTCGATCACGAAGGCGTATCCGGCAACGACACCACCGGATTCCTCAACGATCTGTCCAAGCGACTGCGCCGTCCTCCCGCCTGCCAGGAAGTCATCGACGATGAGCGCCCGGCAGCCCGGTTCGAGGGCTCGTCTGGCGATTTCGATGCGATACTCGACACCCTTGGTCGGAGAGAGAACCTCACGAACGAGCGTGTCTCGTTCGCCGATCGAGTGATACTTCTTCGCGTACACCACGGGGACCGGCAGATATCGAGCGGTAGCCATGGCGGGCGGAATCCCGGAAGCTTCGGCTGTGACGATGAGGTCGGGCTTGAGATCGACGAAGTGTTCGGCGATCTGTCGTCCGATCTCGTCGATGATCTCGGGATCGACCCGATGATTGAGGAAGTCGTCAACGAGCACGAGGTCACCGGCGACGCGTCCTCGTTCTTCAACGATTGCAGCAATGTCCATGGCGGAGAGAGTAATCGGTAGTCGGTAGTGGTGGTCGGTAGTCGGTGCTTCCGTCTTGCTACTTGCTACTCCGCCGCTACTCGATTCTCGGGGGGTCGGGGCCGGTTTTGGGTCGGATGAGTCGCCGTCTCAGCGGTGGGCTGTCGGGGTCGATTCGGAGGCCTTGTTGGTGGATGGCGACGTGGTGGTGGAACCAGCAGAGGGTGGTGAGGTTCTCCGGTTCGTGGCTTCCACCATCGGATCGGTGGATGATGTGGTGGGGTTCGAGCCGATAT
>JAUVNV010000059.1 GCA_030599515.1 Acidimicrobiia bacterium | reverse complement strand
CCGATCTCCCTGTCGAACACCTCCTCATCGACATCGGGAGCCGCACGGTGGCGCATTACGAATCGTTGATCGCCGGCGCTGCGACGCTCTTTGTCAATGGTCCGGCGGGGGTCTACGAGTCCCCGATCGGCGAGTACGGCACGCGGGCGCTGTGGAAGGCGGTTGCTGCAGCGAGGGCCGACTCGGTGATTGGTGGTGGTGACACCGTCGCGTGCGCCCGACGCTTCGTAGATCTAGCGGACATCGGCTTCATCAGCACCGGGGGCGGAGCCCTCATCAGGTACCTCAGCGGCCAGCGACTACCACTTCTCGACGCGATGGAGAGAGCAGCAGCGAGACCGGGTTTGCGATGAGCCGCGGCTCGGAGACGGCGGCATCGGGCGCGGCCATCGGGGCCGCTCAGAAGCTCTTCCTACGGGACGACAACTACTACGGATGCGCCGAAGCAACGCTGGTGGCCCTGCAGCAGCGCTACAGATTCGACGATGCCGACGACTCCTCTGCCGCGATGGCCCTCAACGGAGGAGTTGCGTACGCGGGAGGTATCTGCGGTGCAATCTCGAGCGCAGCGATTGCCGTCGGCCGACTCGCCGCGGAGCGGATCCCTGATCATCAGGAGGCGAAACGCACCGCACGCCGCTTGATTCAGTCGCTCATGACTGACTTCGAATCTGAGTTCGGAGGACGCAACTGCTCCCAGCTCATCGACTATGAGATCTCCATTCCCGCCCAGCACGATGCCTTCATCGAGAGCGGCGTCTGGCGTGAGACGTGCATGAGGCAGATCGAGTTCTCGGTTGCCCGGTTCTGGATGCTCGCCGATCCCGACGCCTGGGACGAAGCGGTTCGGGCGCTCGACTCGTAGCGACGGAAGGGATCAACGGCGGGGACTGAACGCGTCGCGACGCACGACGTGTGTGGTCTCGGGCCACGGAGACGGCCACTAACGGGCTGTGCCACTGCCGGTTGTGCGCCGCCTGGGTCGAGCACGGGAGCGCAGCTTCTTACCCCCAGCCCGATCGTTCGACCTTGACCGACCTCCCGGACGACGACTACCATGAATGCTCGATAATCGATTATCTGGTCGCTTTTGCGGCCGGCCTGGCTCATGGAGGCACGAGTGGGACTCAAGGTTGTCAAACGAGAGGAAGCCCGGATTTTCAACCTGCCGGGTCGCGACTGGCTGCACTACATCGGACCCGAGACCAGTGGCGCCAAGAACATCACGGTCGGGTACTCCGTGTTTCCCGGCGGGTCTGCGCCGGAGGGACACGTGCACCCGACCCAGGAGGAGGTGATCTACATCATCTCCGGAACCGGCGAACTCGTCACCCCCGAGGGGACCGCGGATCTCGAACCGGGAACCGTTGTGTACATCCCCATCGGACTCCATCATCAAACCGTCGCGCACGGTCCTGATCCCCTGGAGATGGTCACCTCGTTCTCACCCCCGGTGGTTCCCGGCTCGTACGAAGAAGGTGACTGAACGGTCGACCAACGGAGGACGGCTTCGATGACCCGAACCATGACGACGTATAGCCCAGGCGACATGGCTGAGTTCGCTCGCCAGGCGCGGGTTCACATCCTCGACGCGGTCAAACACGCGAACGGTGGACACGTGGGCGGACCCCTTTCGGCGGCCGACATGCTCGCGGCGCTCTACTTCGGGATACTGAACGTCCGCCCCGATGAGCCCGACTGGCCCGGCCGCGACCGGTTCGTGCTTTCAAAGGGGCACAGCTCGATCGCGCTTTACACGATGCTCGCGTTGCGGGGTTACTTCCCCGTCGAGGAACTCCTGACGTTCGATTCGATCAACTCGCGCTTGCAGGGTCACCCGGACATGACCCTCACTCCCGGTATCGACATGTCGTCGGGGTCACTCGGCCTCGGCTTCGCCGCAGCACTTGGCATTGCTCTCGGAGCACGCGTCACCGGTCGTGACTTCACCACCTTTGTCATGCTCGGCGACGGCGAATGCAACGAGGGGATCGTGTGGGAAGGCGCACATGTCGCCGCCCGGTATGGCCTCGACAGCATCGTTGCCATCGTGGACCACAACAAGCTGCAGCAGTTCGGATGGGCTGGGGATTCGCCGGATGATCGCATCTCACCGTACACCGGCAGTCAACTCGCCGATCGTTGGCGGGCGTTCGGTTGGGAAGTGATGGAGATGGACGGACATGACATCCCGGAGATCCTCAGAACGCTCGAGGCGGCAAAGCAGGTTGAAGGGGCTCCCGCGGTGGTGGTCGCCCACACGGTGAAGGGCAAGGGCGTCTCTTTCATGGAGGGCAACTACACGTGGCACAGCAGAGTGCCGAACGACGAGGAGTTCGCCCTCGCCATGCATGAACTCGGTGAGTCCGAAGGAGGTGCGACATGACAACCCTTGATCAGGGGAAGGCCCTCCGCCTGGCTTTCGGCGAGACCATCACCGACCTGGCTGCGACCGATGAGCGCATCGTAGTTCTCGACGGTGACACCGGAAGTTCGACCTTCACCTCGCTGTTCGAGGCTGAGTACCCGGACCGCTTCTTCCAGATGGGTATCACCGAACTGAACATGCTCGGCATGGCTGCCGGCATGGCGACTCTCGGCCTCGTGCCGATCGTTAGCACGTTCTCGTGCTTCATCGTGTCTCGGGCGCATGACTCGATCCGCGTCCTCATCGCCCAGCCGAACTCGAACGTGAAGTTGATGGGTGGATACGCCGGTCTGCTCGCAGGCATGACCGGAAAGACCCACCTGATGTTCGACGACGTCTCGATCATGCGGGCTATGGCCAACATGACGGTTGTGGCGCCGGTTGATGAGGTCGAGACCCGCAGCGCCCTCAGAGTCATCATCGAGTACGACGGTCCCGTCTACTTCCGGTTGACTCGCCCGAACTCGCCCATCCTGTTCGATGACGACTACGAGTTCGAGCTCGGCAAGGCCGTCACGGTTCGCGAAGGTGCCGATGTCACCGTCTTCTCCACAGGGACACAGACGAGCCGCGCCTACGAGGCTGCCGGGGTGCTGGCGCTCGATGGGATCGACGTACATCTGGTGCATGTTCCAACGATCAAGCCGCTTGATGTCGATGCGGTCGTGGCCGCGGCAACGAAGACCGGCCTGGTCGTCACGACGGAGGAGCACACGATAGTCGGTGGCCTCGGCGGAGCCATCGCAGAGGCATTGGGGATGAATGCGCCGACCCCCATGACTCTGCATGGATTGCAGGACGTGTTCGGGGAGTCGGGGCCGGACGGTCCACTCCTGGATAAGTACGGTATCTCGACGGAGAAGACCGCAGCAGCCATACGGGATGCAGTAGCGAACCGCTAGATCACATCAAGACAAGCTTCTCTGAAAGGACGGCAATGAGTCAGACCGATATGTTCAAGCTGGACGGGAAAGTCGTCATGGTTCCCGGTGGAAGCGGCGGAATTGGATCCGCTCTCGCTGCCGGAGTCTGTGAGGCCGGTGCAGAGGTGGCGATCGTCGATCGTGACGGCGACGGTCTCGCGAGAACCTGCAGCCGCATGCGGGAGGAAGGGTCCGACCCGCTCGCCATCGCTGCCGACCTTACGAACAAGGAGAACGCCGACCGGGCAGTGGCCGAAACGGTCGAGCACTTCGGACGGCTCGACGTGATCATCAACGCCGTCGGCGGCGGTGCCGGCAAGGTGCTCTTCGATGCTCAGGACTACCCGGTCGCCGAGTGGGACTGGATCATGGAGCTGAACGTGCGCGCCACCGTGCTCCCCACACAAGCCGCCGTCAAGGCCATGATCGAAGGAGGCCGGGGCGGTCGGGTGATCAACATCTCGTCGGTTCGCGCGGATCTGGGGATCAATGCCGGGTATTCGGCCTATGTCGCAGCCAAGGGAGCGATCAGCTCGCTGACGCGTCAGTGGGCCACCGAATGGGCGAAGCACGGAATCACCGTCAACGCAATCGCCCCGACGTTCGTCGACACGCCCCAGGTCGCAATGCTCCTCGAGGATCCGGACTTCAAGGCGGGTGTCATCAGCCGCATTCCCATCGGCCGGGTGGGTGAACCTAGCGACCTGGTCGGTCCGGTTTTGCTGTTCGCCTCGGATGCGTCATCATTCGTGACGGGTCAGATCCTTGGAATCGACGGCGGTCTGACGGCAACGCAATAGAACGAAACGAGAGGCTTATCCATGGAGAATGTCACACCCACCATCTTCACCGAAACCAAAGTCCGTGGCTGTAACCCGAGCTTCGTCGTCACATCGGACGGCGTCGTCATCATCGATACTCCTCAGCTGCCGACGAAAGCCGTTGAGATGCGGCAGATGGCCGAATCACACGGGCCGCTCCGCTATCTCATCAACACTGAGCATCACGTCGATCACATCTTCGGCAACTACTACTTCAAGGGCGGTCCGACCGTCGTCCACCATCAAGGCGTCTACGACAACTTCATGGTGGTCGGGCCCGAGTTGGACCCGTTCGCGTATGCCAAGGAAGCCCTCCCGACGGATGATCCCGAGGGTGAGGCGATCTTCCCAGATCGAGACGTGTACTACGCGGATCCCAACAAGGGTCAAATCGTGTTCACCGGTGATCTCACGCTGCGGGTCGGAGACCACACGTTTGAGCTGATCCACACACCGGGCCACACACCCGGCCAGATCGCGGTGTACGTCCCCGAAGAACGGGCCGTCTTCACAGGAGACACGGTCTTCAGCGAGTGCCAGACATGGCTGATGACGTCGAACGTGGATGAGTGGCTGGCCGCCCTCGACACGATCGGCGAACTGGACGTCGACCATGTGATCCCAGGTCATGGTCCCGTCACTACCAAAGCCTATCTCGCTACACAGCGGGCCGTGCTCATGGAGTGGAAGACGGCGGTTGCCGTAGCGGTGGCGAAGGGCTGGACGCGGGAAGAAACGGTCGGACGGGTCGAATTCAAGGACCGCTACCCGGTCGACATCGGTCAGGAGTACATGATGGACTACATCAATTCCTACAACGCCGGGTCCCTCTACGACAAGCTCATGGCATAGGACGCTGATTCATCTGGGAGCCCACGTTCCCGTGGATCGGTGTCGGCCAGGGCGTGTAGTTGATCCGTTGCTCCAGCGAGGCGGCTCATGACACCCGGCAGATCCTCGTTCGGAGGCGAGGAGGTCATCTCAGGGCGCACCGTGGCATGGCGCGGTGTGACCCCTGCGTTGATCGCGACCGTCGTTGCCATGCTCCCCGGCTTCTTGACGGCCGCACTCGTCGTCCAGATCGGGCTCGACATCGGCCTGACCTTGACGGGACTGGGTATTCTCATCGGCGTGTTCTTCGGCGTGGCGGCGCTGGTCTCCCCTGCGGTCGGGCGCATCTCGGAACGGGTGGGATGGGCGACCGGGCTCCGGAGCGCCACTCTGCTCTCCGCAGCGGCCTTCGCCACGATCGGCTGGCTTGCTGAGTCCGTGCCGATGCTCGCGGCCTCCCTCGTTGTCGGCGGCGCCGCCAGTTCCCTGGCACAGACGTCATCCAACCTCGCCATCGCACGTTGTGTGATCCCGAGCCGTCACGGATGGCTCTTCGGGATCAAGCACGCCTGTGTTCCGGCCGCCCTGTTCCTGGCGGGTCTGGCGGTCCCCACCATCGCGTTGACCGTCGGATGGCGTTGGGCGTTTCGTGCCGCGACAGTCCTGGCCGTACTCACGGCTGCCCTCGTGCCCCGGCGGGAGCAGCCCTTCACCCTCACACCGGGGCGGTTGTCGGTCGATGCACCCATTGGGAAGCCGCGAACGCCGAAGTACCTCCTGGTCATCCTCGCCATTGCGGTCGGTCTCGGAATCGGAGCGATCGATCCGTTGGGATCGTTCTTCGTCGGCTACTCCGTGTCCATCGGTGTGGAGGAGCAGATCGCCGGCCTCCTGCTAGCCGTCGGGGGCGCCTGTGGGATCGTTGCCAGGTTGGTGGCAGGGAGGCTCATCGACCGAATGGCGCAATCCGACTTCACGGTGATCGCGTCGATGATTACGGTCGGGGCGCTCGGCATCACGGTTCTGAACCTCGGCGGCTACCGCGGTCTGATTCTCGGCGGCCTGCTGGCGTTTTCGGCAGGTGCGGGCTGGTCCGGTTTGTTCACGTTCGCCGTGGTGAAAGACAATCCGGAAGCGCCAGCCGCCGCGTGGGGCATCGCTCAGACGGGGAAGTTCATCGGCGCGGCAATCGGGCCTTTGGTATTCGGTATCGTCGCAGACCGTGTCTCGTTCAGCGCCGCGTTCTGGATGTCAACCATCGCGCTGCTCGTCGCGGCGGGACTGATGCTCTACGTTCGCAACCGGAGATCGGTCGCTCTCCCCAACGAGGAGGGCCGGCCTGAAGTGGCTTCGTGAACGACGACCACCCCTCTGTCGGCACGTGTACCACCCGTGGCGTCACATCCAGCATCGACCGGGCCCCACGCCACGTCACGTCCTTTCGCCGACCAACACGAACGTCATCAGGAGCGCACCTACAGCGAGCGTCGCGGCCGCGATCACCCACGCCGCCGTGAAAGACGTTCCGGCAATGAGGCCGACGAGAGCAGGTCCGGCAGCGGCGCCAACGTAGACACCGGTCATGACGACTCCGGTAGCGGCGGCCGGCGCCCGCGGATTCCGGCGCACGACGGCGAACGTGAACAGACCCGACCAGCCCCACCCGAACGTGAATGCGAGCAGCGACCCAACGACGACGGTTGGATTGGTGCCACCGGCAAGTACGGCGATCCCGAATGCGCCGATTCCGAGAAAAACTGCCACCGTTGCGAGACCCCCGGCCGCCCGGCGATCGATCAGCCATCCGGCGAACACCCGCATGAGGATGCCCAGTCCGCTCCCGACGGCGAGCAGGACGCCGGCGGCGGCCTCACCAATCCCGACCTCGACCGCGTATGGACCAAGAAAGGTCGCGAGCGCATCCATGCCGAAGATCCCCAGACCAGCACCCACGGCCATGATCACAAGGAGCGACATGGGTGAACTGCGGACGGAAGGCGTACCGGCCACTGCCGTTTCGTCGCCCGCCGTCTCGAATCTCCACGACGCGAACGGGATGAGCAGGGCCGTTCCCACCGCGAGCACCGCGCCCAGCACGTAGGTCCACTGCCATCCCAGGGGGATGGCCACAAGAGGAAGACCCAGACCGGCAAGGGCACTCGCAGCCGGAATCGCCGCGTGCTTGAAGCCGTAGGCCAGGCCTTGATGCCGCACGATGGTGCAGCGAGCGAGAGCGAGATTAACGGCTGGGTGAGCCAGCGCCAATCCGACGCCGCCGATGACCGTCACGACCCCGAGCGTCAGTACGGATTGTGCGACGAGCGGCGTCAGGAGCAACGTCAGCGCCGCCCCGAGTGCCGCAATCCGCATCGCCCAGGCCCAGTCGAGGCGTTCCACCAATCGGCCGAGCTGAGGCGAAACAAGCGCCGACATACCGAAGAACGCCCCAACGATCAGCCCGATTCCGGCCTCCGCAATTCCCAGAGTGTCCGCCAGTTGCACGGCCAGGGCGCCGGGCAGAAAGCCGGGGAGGACGGCAACCGTGATCGTGAGGACCGAGGCGACAACGACCCGCCAGTGGAGCCCCACCCCGTCATCGGAATCGGATGAATGTGCGGTGTCCATTTCCGATTCAGCTCGAGGCTGCGGACGGAGTCATGGATCGACCATGACCGTCAGCTGGATCCACATACTCAATGCTCTCACGATGAATCTCCACCGGAAGGTCCATGCTGGTCAGCATACGGAGGCCCCTCCGGGCGCCAACCAGCGTGTACTCACGACCAGGGCACGTGGGCTGGACCTCTCGCTTCGACAGCGACTAATCTTCGATAATCGATGATACGGAATCAAGAAGCCAATCGCCAGCGGGTGAGACTGAGCCTGTGGGTCCTCTCCCCTCCCTCTCTCAGCAGCCCGAGGAGATGTCCATGAGTGACGCGCCCAGCAACGGCACGGCCCTAGGCCCGGGTTCTCACCCCGAGATCGCACCCTCGGTTCGTCTCAAGATGTACTCCTCGATGTGGAGAGCGCGGGTCTTCGAGAAGCGCGTCTACGACCTGTTCATGAGCGGTCTCGTCAAGGGAACGACCCACCTCGGCACCGGACAAGAGGCGGTCGCTGCCGGTTTCTCGACTGCGATGCGTGACGATGACATGGTGTTCTGCACCTATCGGGGCCACAACCACACGCTGCTGCGCGGGGCTCCCATGGACTCGCTCATGGGCGAGCTGCTGGGACGCGAGAGCGGGTGCTGCGGAGGCAAGGGTGGCTCGATGCACCTCACCGACGTCGAGCAACACGCCATGGGCTCCTACGCAATTGTCGGGGCGCACCTCCCGGTTGCCGCCGGTGCCGCCTGGGCATCCGCAGAACGAGGCACCGGGCAGGTGACAGCCTGCTTCTTCGGTGACGGCACGACCAATATCGGGGCGTTCCACGAGTCCCTCAACATTGCCGCCGTCTGGAATCTGCCGGTGGTGTACGTCTGCGAGAACAATCTGTACATGGAATACACCCCGATCTCGTCCGTCACCGCAGTCCCCAACCCCGCAGCGGATCGCGCCGCGGCCTATGGGCTCGAGCCGATCATCGTGGACGGGAACGACGTCGACGCGGTGTACCGAACCGCACTCACTGCACTCCACCGAGCCCGCTCAGGCGGGGGCCCCTCCCTCATCGAGGCCCAAACCTACCGGCACCACGGCCACTCCAGGGCCGATCCGGGCAAGTACCGCCCCGACGAGGAGGTCGAGGCCTGGATGAGAAAAGACCCACTGATCCTCTACCGGGCGAGATTGGAGAGCCTGGGCTTCGCCGCCTCCGACCTCGATCAGGTCGAGGAAGCAGCACGCGCCGAGATCGACGCCGCCACTGCCGCAGCCAAGGAGGCCCCGGAACCCGGCGAAGCGGTCCTGATGACCGACCTGTGGGCGGACGGAGGTGCGTCATGGCGACGCTGACCTACCGCGAGGCCGTCGCCAGGGGTATCGCCCAAGAGATGGCGCGTGACGAACGCGTGCTCCTCATCGGTGAGGACGTTGCCGAGGCCGGCGGGGTCTTCAAGACCACGCAGGGACTTCGCGAACGTTTCGGACCGCGCCGGGTTCGCGACACCCCCATCTCCGAAGAGGCCATCACCGGCATGGTGATGGGCGCGGCGATGAACGGCTTGCGCCCGATTGGCGAGATCATGTTCAGCGATTTCCTCGCGACCTGCTGGGACATCGTGGCCAACCAGATCGCCAAGACCCGCTACATGACCGGCGGCCAAATCGAGTTGCCGCTCGTCTTGCGCTCGGCCAACGGTGGCGGAGCGCGCTTCGGCGGGCAGCACTCCCAGAGCGTCGAGAACTGGGCGATGGCCATCCCGGGCCTCAAGGTGGTTGCGCCGTCGACCCCGGTCGACGTGGTCGGCTTGATGGCCGCTGCCATTCGAGATCCCAACCCGGTGGTGTTCCTCGAACACAAGGCGCTGTTTGCCACCAAGGGTGAAGTACCCGACGGAGAACTGGTCGATACCCTCGGTCGTGCCGCAACGGTCCGCCAAGGCGATCACGCCACGATCGTAGCCCTCGCCGCCATGGTGCCGAAAGCGATCGAGGCAGCCGACCTCCTGGGTCGCGAGGGGATCAGCGCAGATGTCATCGATCTCCGTACTCTGGTCCCGCTCGACGTCACCGCCGTGGCGACGTCGGTGGCCAAGACCGGCAGGCTCTTCACCGTTGAAGAGAACCCCCGCCTGTGTGGATGGGGCGCCGAGGTCGCCTCGATCGTGGCTGAGGAATGCTTCTGGGATCTCGACGGCCCCATTGTGCGAATCACCACACCGCACATCCCACTCCCTGCGGCCGACGCCATCGAGGACATGGCGATCCCATCGGTGAACCGAGTCGTGGAAACCGTTCGCGCCTCGATGCAGTGACGATCAGAGACAGATAGGGCACGCAACAACGAAGAGGAGAGCAACGTGACGAAGCGCCTCAAGTACTTGGTGAATGGTGAGTGGCAAGACACCGAGAGTGGTATCTACTACGAGATCACCAACAGCAGCACCGGCGAAGTGATGGCCGAAGCACCGCGGTGCACTGCCGACGAGGTCGACGCGGCCGTCGAGGCTGCATCCGCGGCCTTCCCTGCGTGGCGGGACACACCGGTCACCACGCGAGTGCAGGTGATGTTCCGACTCAAGGACCTGCTCGAGAAGAACTTGCACGACCTGTCGATGCTCCTGGCAACCGAGATGGGCAAGAGCTACAGCGAAGCTCGGGGCGACGTGCTCAAGGCGATCGAGGTCGTCGAACTGGCCTGTGCTGTACCGGTGACGATGATGGGTGATTCCCTGATGAACGTCGCCGACGGCTACGACACCGTCACCTTCCGTGAACCGTTGGGTGTGTTCGCTGGGATCGTGCCGTGGAACTTCCCGGCGATGATCCCGATGGGGTGGATGATGCCCCTCGCCGTCACGACCGGCAACACGTTCGTCCTGAAGGCGGCCTCCTACGTCCCCCAGACGGCCATGCGGATGGCCGAGCTTCTGGAAGAGGCCGGATTGCCACCAGGGGTCTTCAACCTGGTCACCTGCTCCCGGAACGAGGCCGAGCGACTCCTCACTCACCCCAAGGTCGAGGGCGTGAGTTTCGTCGGTTCCACAGCGGTCGGTCGCCACATCTATTCCACTGCCACTGCAAGCGGCAAGCGAGTACAGGCCCTCACCGAGGCGAAGAACCACGCGCTCGTGCTCCGCGACGCTCCCATTCGGGCCACGGCTCAGCGGATCATCAACTCGGCGTTCGGCTGTGCGGGCGAGCGTTGCATGGCTCTCCCGGCCATTGCCGTTGAGGAAGCAGTCGCAGATGAACTCGTTGCGACGATCAGCGAACTCGCGAAGGAGCGCAAGATCGGGCCCGCCTACGACGAGTCGACGGAGCTGGGGCCGCTTGTGAACGCAGAGCACTACGAATTCGTCTCGAACTGGATCGATAAGTCGATCGATGAGGGTGCCGTGACCGTGCTCGATGGGCGGTCGGTCAAGGTCGAGGGTCATGAGGGCGGTTTCTTCATGGGTCCGACGGTCTTCGACTACATCACGCCGGAGATGTCGTGCGGCAACGAAGAAGTCTTCGGCCCGGTCTTGTACATCAAGCGGGTCGCCGACTTCAACGAAGGTGTTGAACTCATCAACTCCAGCGAATTCGCCAACGGCGCATCGATCTTCACCCAGAGCGGGTACTACGCGCGGGAGTTCGCTCGGCGCATCGACGCGGGAATGGTCGGTATCAACGTGGGGATCCCGGTGCCGATCTCGGTGTTCCCGTTCAGTGGGCACAAGAACAGCTTCTTCGGCGACCTCCACGTCATGGGACGCGACGGAATCATGTTCTACACCGAGACGAAGGCCGTCACCAGCTTCTGGTTCGACGAAGAAGCCATGAAGGGCGACAAGGTCGGCACCTGGGAAGGAACGATCACGCGCACCTGATACGACCGGACCACATTCGATCCAACCGGGGCCGGAATCGAACTACTCCGACCTCGGCAGATAGCGGTCGTACTCCTCGAAGATGTCGAGACCCCGTGTCCCGGCCTCTACCCAGGTGGTGTGGGGCACGCCGCCCGGCACGAAGTAAGTGTCCCCCCGGTGGCACACCTTCATCTCTCCGCCCACCT
>JAUVNV010000238.1 GCA_030599515.1 Acidimicrobiia bacterium | reverse complement strand
GGGCTCTCCGGTATACCTCAACTATAGGTGCCTGGCCGGCAGGCAGGTGCTCCGACCTGGGTAGTCTCCCTCCCGACCATGCGCATGAGCATCGACCGCACCGGCGGTTTCTTCACTGGCCTTCGGCCCACGCGATGATCGTTGCAGCCGTCATTCCGGTGCGTTCGTTTACGGGACTCACCCGTCTCTTCCGGGTGCTCGACGAATCTGAGCGAGCGTCGCTTATGCGGCGGCTCACTGCTCACACCGTTTCGGTTGCCCTGAGCGCCGGTCTTCGGGTACTGATCGTCTCCAATGATTCGGACGTCGTCTCGTGGAGTCAGACGCATGGCTACGAGGTCGTCCCGGAACCCGACGGCGGCGGACTCAACGGGGCTGCGGCAGCGGGAGTGAGAGCCGCGGCCGGGCCATGGATGATCCTCCACGCGGACCTCCCCGCCGTCGACGCCGACGACGTCCGTGCGGCAGCCCGATCGATCGGCAACGGACCCGTCCTCGCCCCATCCCACGACGGAGGAACGTCACTGATCGGCGGCACGGGAGAGACATTTCCCTTTCAGTACGGCCCCGGGAGCTTCTGCCGCCACCTCGCTGCAGTTCGCGGAGACGCGACGATCCTCATCAGACCGGGCCTCGCCCTCGACCTAGACCGCCCATGGGACCTGGCAGCCCTGAGACGCCTGGGGTATGTCGGTAGTCGGTAGTCGGTAGCCGGTAGCCGGTAGCCGGTAGCCGGTAGCAGGTAGCCGGTTTCTTTCTACTTTCTACTTTCTACTTTCTACTTTCTACTTTCTACTCGCCACTTGCTACTTTCCTATCCATGCCCCCCGGTCTCTACGATCAGATCACCGACCCTCGCTCGCCGCTGCCGATACCCGGGCGCGTGATGGCGATCGCGGCCCATCCCGACGATGTCGAGTTCGGTGCCGGCGCCACGATCTTCAACTGGACTTCGAACGGGGCGGAAGCAACGATCGTGGTGGTGACAGACGGATCGAAGGGGTCGTGGAATCCAGGGGTCGACTGCTCCGGCCTCGTCGACCAGCGGAAGCGGGAACAGCGGCGGGCCGCCACGATCCTCGGAGCGACGAGCATCGAGTGGCTCGATCAGATCGACGGTGAACTGCAGCACACACCCGAGCTACGGCGGGAGATCGCCCGGTTGATCCGCATCCATCGTCCCGACGTCGTGCTCACGCATGATCCGTGGCAACGCTACCAACTGCACCCGGACCACCGGGCGACGGGCCTCCTCACGGTCGACGCCGTCGTCGCCGCGCGCGAACCGCTCTTCTACTTGGACCTGGGACTCGAACCTCATCGCCCCTCTACGGTTCTCTTCTGGTCCGCTGACGAACCCGATCACGCCGAACCGGTGAGTGCCCGGGCATTCGACGCCAAGGTCGAAGCTCTTCTGTGCCATGCATCGCAGTCGGAGACCACGATGGGGAGCGCGGCGACGTCGGATGACGCCCGGGATCGCTTCATCGAACGCGTCGACGACTGGCTGCGATCCTCCGCGTCCCGATTCGACACCGATCGAGCGGAGACCTTCAAACGGATCATCCCATAGGAAGAAGAGAAGACACGATGTCCCCAAACACACTGGTACTCGGCGCAGGGATCGTCGGCTCTGCGACCGTCTGGGACCTTGTCCGGAGAGGTCACACGGTCACCGTTGCCGACGCCGATTCGGTGGTCGCCGACGACGTAGCCGCCACATTCGGAGCATCATCCGGCCACCTCGACGTGAGCGACCGAGAGCAACTCGCCGCTCTCCTCGACGGATTCGATGCCGTGGTCTCTGCAGTTCCGTACCGTTACGGTGTCACAGTGGCCGCTGCTGCGATTCGGGCTGGCGTCCACTACGCGGATTTCGGTGGCAACCCGACGGTCGTGGCTCAGCAGGAGGACCTCGACGATGCGGCCATCGATGCGGGTGTCCTCGTTGCGCCCGACTGCGGTCTTGCTCCCGGCCTGGCAAACGCGATGGCCGAACACCTCATCGCGACGACGCCGGGTCACGTGCGATCGGCTCAGATACGGGTTGGAGCCCTGCCCTTGGAGCCGATCGGCACGCTCGGCTACCAACTGGCGTTCAGTCCCGCCGGCCTGATCAACGAATACGCCGAACCATGCGAGATCGTCGAAGACGGGTCGTATCGCACCGTCGATCCACTCACCCGCTTCGAGACCGTCGAATGGGAGGGTCGGGGGCCACTCGAAGCCTTCTCGACCGCCGGTGGCACGTCGACCATGTGTCGCGACTACGAAGGAAGGGTCGATCGTCTGGAGTACAAGACGCTTCGATTCCCGGGCCACGGCCGCATCTTCGCGGCGATTCGCGATATGGGTCTCTTCGACGAGACGGGAGAGCCATCGCCGCGTTCCGTCCTGCTCGCCGCCCTCGACCGAACGCTCCCCCGGGGAGATGACGATCTCGTGCTCGTTCGCGTCTGGGTCGAGACGGACGAAACCACGAGAGTCATGGAGATTGAGGACGTCCACGACGAGCGCTTCTCGGCGCTCGCTCGCACCACTGCGTTCCCCGCGACGGCGCTCATCGACCTCGTCACGCGCGGCGACGTGGAGAGGAGAGGCGTCCACACCATGCAGCGCGCTATCGACGGCGCTGTCCTCATCGAGGCTCTCCAGCCCGTCGGAATCACCGTGACCGACCGGAGGGCGTGACCCTCCCTACGGCGTTGCGGATCCCGCTTGTTGGGATCCGATCCGGTCACTGGTTTCGGGGTCGAAGAAATGCATCTTGCTGGTATCGAGCACCAGCTTGATGTCGGATCCGTTCGGAACGGAGACGTCGGGGCTGACCCGGGCACTGAACATCGTTTCATCGCCGAGCACCGACGCGTCGGTGCCCGCGTCGGCGAGCAGTTCCTCGATGTCGGGTGTCATCACCGGCGCCTCCGGCATCGAGAAGTGGACGTAGGTGTCCGAGCCCAGTACTTCGTTGACGTTGGTGGTCGCGCTGATGGTGTGGTCCGGATCATCCGGGACGACCCTCGAGTCCTCGAAGTCGCCCGGCCGCATTCCGACGACCAGCTTCTGGTTCATGTAGTTCTCGAGACCGGGATGCCGATCGAGCGTGGTCTTCGTGAGCTTCACCCGCTGACCGGCGAACGAACACCAGACGTCCTCACCCTCGGCCGACAGCGTCCCGTAGATCAGGTTCATGGCCGGACTCCCGATGAACCCGGCAACGAAGAGGTTGACAGGTTCGTTGAAGAGCTCGGTTGGAGGTGCAACCTGCTGCATGTTGTACGGCCGCTTCGCCGACACCGGCCGCATCACCGCGACACGATGCCCGAGCGTCATCGCCTCGACCTGATCATGAGTCACGTATACGGTGGTCGTCTTCAGACGATTGTGAAGACGCCCGAGTTCGCCGCGCATCGCGACGCGAAGCTTCGCATCGAGGTTGGAGAGCGGCTCATCCATCAGGAACGCCATCGGCTCGCGAACCATGGCTCGACCCATCGCGACACGCTGCCGCTGACCGCCGGAGAGCGCCTTCGGCTTGCGATCCAAGAAGTCGGTGATCTCGAGCGAGTCCGCGGCTTCGTTCACGCGACGCTTGATCTCATCTTTGGGAGTCTTGCGAAGCTTCAAGCCGAACTCCATGTTGTAGTACAACGACATGTGCGGATACAGGGCGTAGTTCTGGAACACCTTCGCGATGTCACGATACTTCTTCGCTACGTCGTTGAAGAGCTTGTCGCCGATGTACATCTTGCCCTCGGTGATCACCTCGAGACCCGCGATCATCCGCAACACCGTCGACTTGCCGCAACCCGACGGACCAACGAACACAAGGAACTCGGCATCG
>JAUVNV010000096.1 GCA_030599515.1 Acidimicrobiia bacterium | reverse complement strand
GCGCCGTTCTGTCGGCCAGGGACGCCGCTCGCGGCGTCCTCGTCCTCGACGCAGTCCCGACTGCGCCTTCGTCCTGCGTCCTTGCGCCCAACGCCCCTGACTCGACATCGACACCCCGAACGTTCGTGGACACAGCACTAGATCAGACAAAGTCTTGACCGACACCCGACTACGGGCCACGGATTGCGGGAGACCCTCCATCGCGACCCGTGTCCTGTCACAGCCGTGTCATAGGTTGTCTCCATGTCCCAACCGAAGGGGGTAGCGTGGATGCTGCAGTGGCAACGACCGACCAACTCGATCGCACACCGATGTCGTGGGCCGAATACGAGGCCCTCGATAATGGGGTGCGCGGCGAGTACATCGACGGCATGCTCGTCATGAGTCCGGCACCGACGAAGACTCATCAACGAGTGGCATTCAACCTCGCTCGACTCCTCGATGATGCGCGGCCACCCGGGTGTGGATCAGAACTCGCCTGGGGATGGCGACCGGGTGTCGACGAGTTCATCCCGGACGTGATCGTCTTCGACGACACGGACGAAACGAAGCGCCTCACGACAATCCCGCACCTCGCCATCGAAGTCCTCTCCACCGACCGCGCAGCTGATCTCATCCGCAAGTTCTCCAAGTACGCTGAGGCCGGACTGCCCCGGTACTGGATCGTCGACCTCGACGAGGACGCCGGGCCGGAGATCGTTACCTACGCACTGAGGGATGGCGTCTACGCCGAAACCGGCAGATACCGCGGAGACGAGGAGGTCACGCTCGACGCCGGCCCAATGACGATCACCGTGAAGCCAAACGATCTCGTCCATTGACGACCCCATACCCCATACCGCATACGATGTCCTCGCGCTTCCCTCATACGGCCTACGGATTACGGACTACACCCGCCGAAGGCGGCGCCAGTGCGTCACGCAGAACAGCGATGCGCTCTGGATCGACCCTGAAATAGACCCACTTGCCACGTTGCTCACGCCTGAGCAGCCCCGCGTCGGTCAGGATCGAGAGGTGATGGCTCACCGTCGGTTGGCTTCGTCCGGTGGGTGTGACGAGGTCGCAAGCGCACATCTCGCCCGCCGAAGCATTGGCGATCAGGCTGAGCAGTAACAGGCGAACCGGATCAGCCAGCACCTTGAAAGCGGCCGCCAACTCAATGGCCTCACCACCATCGAGCGGCTCAGAGAGCACCGGCTGACAACACGACTGAATGATCGGAACATTCATGGGTCAATCCTATCTCGAACAACATCATATTGACGTTAGTCGATATGTTTGATATGGTTACATCGATAACCATCGATATGAGGAGAGGCAATGCCGACGAACATCGACCTTCGCGAGACCGTGCGAAACCGATACGCCGATGCCGCACTCAGCGTCGAACAGGGATGCTGCGCCTCACCCTACGAGACGAACGACGGGGGCTTCGGCCGTGACCTCTACCCGGCAAGAGACATCGTCAACGTACCGACCGGTGCGTCGAGCGCCAGCCTCGGGTGCGGCAACCCGACGGCCGTCGCCGAGCTTTCCGAGGGCGAGACGGTGCTCGATCTCGGCTCCGGAGCGGGCATCGACGTGCTCCTCTCGGCAGACAGGGTCGGGCCGACCGGCTTCGCATACGGAATCGACATGACCGATGAGATGCTCGAACTCGCCCGCCGTCATGCCGACGAAGCCGGAGCCACGAACGTTGAGTTCCGCAAGGGATACATTGAACACATCCCGCTGGAAGACGCATCGGTAGACGTCGTCATCTCCAACTGTGTGATCAACCTGGCGGCCGACAAGTCCCTGGTCTTCGCCGAGATGCTCCGGGTACTCCGTCCGGGCGGTCGGATCGGAATCAGCGACATCGTCGCCGCCGACGCTCTCGGCCCCGATGAGCGTATGGAGCGTGGGAGTTGGGTGGGATGCATCGCAGGCGCACTCTCGTTCACCGAGTACAAAGAAGGCCTGAAGTCGGCTGGGTTCACAGACATAGCGATCACACCGACACACCCGGTCGCCGACGATATGTACTCAGCGACCGTGAGGGCAACGAAGCCGGCCTGAGCCATGCACCGCAGGGGGCCCCTCTGGGAGCCCGAATCGCGCAAGTGAGGCCCGCCACGATACGGACTACGCCACTACGGGCTACGGGCTACGGGCTACGAGATACGGGCTACCGACTACCGACTGCACCCGGCGAAGCCGGGTCACCCCAGTACTCCGCCAGTCGCCGGTCGGCATCGTCGCCGAACAGGATCTCGACCGCCTCGTGCAGGCCCGGCGACACTCTCACGTCGTCTTCCCTGATCACTTGCGTGATCTTCGAGCGGCGGCGGAGGAAGTCCTCGAGTTTGGTCACCATCTCGGTCTCCGCCGCGAGGTGCAACTCCACCCGGAGGTAATCCGCGCTCTCGATGATGTCCTCCCCCATCGCCGGATCTTGCCGGATCTCGTCGAGCATCTCGAATGCCCTGCGCCCGTACCGGCGCCAGAGACGGTCCGACAGCGGTTCCACGTCCGGCTTGTGGCGGAGATCGTCGAGACGCATCAGCCGGGCCTGGCGGTAGAACTCCTCGCGGGTTGCCGAGGCGGGTTCGCCGTACCAGGTGTGCGTGTCCTTCTCGAGCGGGACACCGAGCCGTTCGACCTCGTCGGCGATCTCCTCCCCGACGTTGAGGCAGTCGGTCAGTTTGCCGCCGAAGATCGAGATCACGCTTCTGACGTCGTCGGTCTCGATCTCGTGCTTGCGCGAGAGCTTCGTCCAATCGACGTCCTGCTGATCGTCCCCTCCCGCGGCGACCACGAGCGGGCGCACTCCGCTACGGTCGGCGATGACGTCATCCGGTGTCAGCGGTTCCGGCAGGTCCAGCCTGCTGTTGATCTGATCCAGCAGGAAGTCCCGATCCTCGTCCGTGACCCGTGTGTACGGGGTGTCAATGCGAGTATCCGTGGTTCCGATGACGGAGCGCCGACCCATGGGGATGACGTAGAACAACCGCCCGGTGTCATCGAAGAACGCCAGCACGCGCTCGTCCGGTGTGATCTGCGGAACGATCAGGTGGATCCCCTTCGAGTACACGATCCGATGGTCGGTACGGACACCCAACTCGTCGCTCACACCGTCGATGAAGGGACCGGTGGCGTTCACCACCACACGCGCCGTACACGTGAACGGGTCCCCACCGGCGTCGACGTCCTGCAGGGTGACCTGCCACCGCCCGTCCCGACGCTCGGCTCCGACCACCTCAACGTAGTTCGCAGCCGTCGCACCGACATCGAGCGCCGACCGCACGAAACTGAAGACGAAACGGGAGTCATTGTCCGGTAGGTAGGCGTCGTAGTACTCGATTCCCCCGATGGATCCGTCGGTGTTGACGACCGGCTCAAGCCGCTCGATCTTCTCAGGACTGAGGCGCCGCGGGCGGTGGGTGCGGAAGCTCCCGATCCCCCAATACCCGACCGCACCCAGCGCTGCGAGCCACGACGAGTGCGGCGACGACTCATCGAGAGTCGCGAGGAACGCGATCGGTTTGATGTTGTCGGGATAGGCCTTGATGAGCCGGTTCCGTGACACACAGAGCTTGCGGACGAGCAGAAACTCATAGCCCTCCAGGTACTTGAATCCTCCCCACACGAGGTTCGACGACTCCTGGCTCGTGAAGCTCCCGAAGTCTCCACGATCGACGAGCGCCACCGTGGCACCCCGTCCGGCAAGGACGGCGGCGGAGACGGCACCGTTGACGCCGCCCCCGATGATCAGAACGTCGAACGAACCACCATCGAGTTTCGCAAGTGCAGTGTCTCGAAGAGCCATGACTCGATCGTACCTCTCTATTCGGAGTCCGACGGGAGTCGAAAGCCCTACTTCTGCTGTCCGATCGCGAAACCGCTCATGAACGGCTTCTGCATGAGCACGAACACGATCGCCGGCGGGATCGAAGCGAGGATCGCCGCCAGCATCAGCGGTCCATACGTCAGCGATCCGCCAACGTTCGTCAGGTTCTGGAGGGCGGCCTGCACGACCTGCCTCGACTCGTCTCTGATGATCAGGCTCGGCCACAGGAACATGTTCCAGGTGTAGACGAACTGGATCACGAACAGCGCCGCGATGACGTTCCACGAGAGGGGAATCAACACCTTGGTGAGGAACTGCAAAGGCGAGGCACCGTCGATCTGCGATGCCTCGAGCAACTCGGCCGGCAGGTTGGCGAAGTGCTGGCGGAAGAGGAACGCGCCGGTGGCCGACGCCAGGAACGGCACCACGATCGCCGCCATCGTGTCCTGCCATCCGAACCCCGACACCAGTCGGAACATCGCGAGGATCATGACCTCCGTCGGCATCATGAGTGTGATGAGGACGAGGAAGAACACGATCCACTTGCCGCGGAACTTGAAGTAGACGAATGCGAGACCCGCAAGAAGAGCCAGCACGGTCTTGCCGACCGTGACAAGAATCGACTGCACCGTCGAGTTCCACATGGCGCCGGCGAGGTCCCTGGTCACCCAGACGATCTCGAAATGGTCCATCAGTGAACTGCCCGGGGTCAGCTTGAAGGAGAAGATCTCAGCATTGGTCTGCGTCGAGATCAGAGCCGCGTAGAGCAGCGGGAACGCGATCACGAACGCCGTCACTGTCAGGCTGATGTGGTACGGCCACGACCGGCCTCTTGCGAGCCCCTTCCGTTTCACTCCCGGTGATAGTCCTGCCATCACGCACCTCCGTAAGTGACGCGTTCACCGGTCGATCGGAATTGCCACAAGGTGATCGCAATGACGGCAACGAAGAGCAGAACGGACTGTGCGGCTCCGCGTCCGAGGTCACCGTTCTTCACGCCGATCCGGATGATCTCGTAGATCGCAACCGAGGTCTTGCCCGCGGGCGCACCTTTGGTCATGAAATCGATGGTTGCGTACACCTCGAAGAAGGCGTACACGAGATTGGTGACGAGCAGGAAGAACGTGATCGGCGAAAGCGCCGGCAGGACGATCTTGGTGAACCTCTGCCAGGTCGACGCGCCGTCGAGAACGGCCGCCTCGATCTGGTCGAGCGACACGGTCTGGAGTCCCGCCAGGTAGAAGAGGATGTTGTAGCCGAGGATCTTCCATCCGCTCGCCAGGATGATCGAAGCCTGCGCCAGAACCGCGTTCTCCCGGTAGTTCGGGACGTCGATGCCGAACCAACTGTCCATCAGGTGGGTGAAGATGCCGGCGGTCGGATCGAAGATCATGAAGAAGAGAACGCCCGCCACGGCCGGTGAGATGGCGTATGGCCAGATCAGGAAGGTTCGGTAGACGGTCGCACCCCGAATCTTTCGGAAGGCGAGATACGCAACGGCAAGTCCGCCAATCATGCCGAAGGCGACGATACCGAGGGTGATGATGACGGTGTTCAGATACACGGGGCGGTACGCGACCTGACCACCGCCACCGGGCGAGAACATCGCGTACAGGGCCACGAAGATCGAGAGCATTGCGAACACCGAAGCAACGTCTGCACCCTTGCGGCTCCACGTGTTGGGTGACGAATGGTGCAGCCAGAACCTGGCCCCGTAGATCGCTGCGACCGCGAGCAGCGGGTAGGCGACCAGCTTCCACGGGTCCGTGATGAGAAGTTCGGTGAAGTTGCCGAAACAGACGTCGACAGATTTCGGGGCGCCCAGCCTCGTTAGCTTCGTCGAGAGAGTGAACGTCTGGATCGCGGGGAGGTACAGGAAGACGATCAGAATGATGAGCGTCGGCGACAGCAGAACCCAAGGCACCCACCATCCCATGCGGAAACCGCCGGTACGGATCTCACCGGCCATCGCGGCGCCCTCCGCCGCCTTGCCGTCTACACGATCGAAGAGGAACTGAAGCACGATCAACCCGAGCCAGGCACCCCCGGCCATGAGGCTGTAAGCAAGAAGGTGATCGACACCACTCGAACCCTCCTCAAATGCGCACCGACCCATCGCGAGCGGTGTGGCCGCTGCGCCCAGCACGGCAACGGCAGAACCGATGCCGTACCGCTTCACCGTCGGATTGTCGTTGTTCTGCCAGACGTAGAGAGGGCCGAGAACAGCCGCTATGACAAGCCCGAGAATCAGCATGGGCTGTCATCTCTCAATGTGAACTCCGTCCAGCGGTGTGGTATTGGGGACGGAGCGTGCGCTCCGCCCCCAATCCGTGTTTGTTCCGGTCAGCCTCCGAAGAGGGACTCGTACTCATCCAACGACTTCTGCGCTTCCTCCTGGGCGAGGGCCATGCGAGTAGCAACATCGAGGTCGTTCACGAGGATGTCCTCGATCGCGATCGTGATGACATCGCGGATCCCGACGAAGTTCCCGAGCAACGCTCCCAGCGATGCCGGAGTGTTCTTCGCTGCCGCGAGCTGATCAGACGCAACCTTGTTGGCCGGGTTCTCGTCGTAGAAGCCCTCACTCACGAGAAGGTCGATGGCCTCCGTGGTGATCGCCTCGTACCCGGTGAGCTGATGCCATGCCGCGGCGTTCTCAGGATTCGAGAAGAAGTTCAAGAACGCAAGCGTCCCGTCTTCGGTCACCTGATCCAGACCGCCGAGCATCCAGATCGTCGCACCACCGATGAGGTTGCCGACGTAGTCGACGTCCCCGTTCCGTGGCATGAAGGTCGTCGCGACCTCGAAACCGGATTCGGTTCCGGTCTCGTTGATGGCCGTCGTGTCGGAACTCGAGTAGATGAGCATCGCCACATCACCGGCGTAGAACGCCGCCGTTGTGCCATCCCAGTCACGCTGGACACCCGTATACAGATAGTGACCGGCATCCGAGAGGCTCTTCCACCACTCGAGATAGGCCAGCATGCCGGGGGATTCGAGATACACCTCGGTCGCACGACCGGTACGACCGTTGTCGGCGTTGGCGAGAAGCTCACCCTGCTGACCGAGGCTCTGCTCGACGAACCACGAATGGTTCGGCCAAGTGATACAGCTACTCGGTCCATCAGCAAGCGCCGCGATTGCATCACACGCGGCCGTGACCTCAGCCCACGTCGCCGGCGGCTCGGTGATACCGGCGGCTTTCAGCATGTCCATGTTCGAGAACATGACCGTGCTCGACGTGTTCCACGGCATCGAGTAGAACGACCCATTCACCGTGTAGTAGTTGCGTGCGGCACTGATGACCGAATCGAGGATGACCGGCTCGCCGAGAATCTCAGTCCGACCCGCAACAGCGTCGGTGACCGACTTGAAGTAGGGATCGCCATCAGGTGTCACTGCATCGAGTGCCTGGCGCGTGGCTGCCTCGAAGAAGTGGATCAACGCCGGTGGTTGACCGCTGTCCACTGCGAGCACGGTGGCATCCCACACGTCGTTGTATGCCTTGAATCCCGTGACCTGAACGTTGTACTCAGGATGGGCTGCGTTGAAGGCTGCTGCCGTCTCCTTGCTCCAGTCCAACCGGTAATCGGTGAACCCCACCCAGAAATCGATGGTCGTCACGTCGCCGCTCGGTGCTGCGGTCGTCTCAGTACTCGCTGCAGTTGTGGTGGTCCCAGAATCGGAGTCGTCGCTCGAACATGCAGCGGCGACGAGCACCACCACAGCCAGGAGCACAAGATATCTCAATAGACCTTTCACGGTCCGTCCTTCCTCATTGACGATGCGGCGCTTGCCGCCTGCCAGGTCGAGTCGCCGTCGCCGGAATGCGCAGCGCCCTCAACGGACCCATCCTATACGATTCTCCAGGGGGTTCAGTTGCTTCGAGCGGTACCGTGGGCTCGTCGAACGGGAGCGAGACGAGGGAGACCGGACCTTTGAGAGATCGAACAGCCAGATACATGTCATCGCTCCATCGGGTGCTGTATCGCGGCACCCGGGGAGTCGTGGGTCGCCGACTCGTCGACAACGACATGTGCCTGCTCACGACGACCGGGCGACGATCGGGGAAGCGGCACACGGTGCCGCTCCTCTACCTGCGCGACGGTGAGCGCCTCGTCGTCATCGCTTCGTGGGGTGGCAGAGATGAACATCCCCACTGGTATCTGAACCTGCTCGCGAATCCCGAGACGAACGTCCAGATCCTCGGCGACCGCCGGCCCGTCGTAGCAGCGACGGCGTCCCCGGATGATCGGGCGATCTGGTGGCCGAAGGTCCTCGCCGCCTACGACGGGTACGCCGTCTACGAGTCCCGCACCGACCGCGAAATCCCCGTGGTCTTCCTCGACCCACCCTCCAAGGTGCCCTGAGAACTGGTGCTCTGGGAACCCTGGGCTCGTAGGTGCGTATAGGTGCTCTGCCAGCCCACAGTTCGCCAGCACGTCACGGATTCCGGTACGCGTCCAGCCGGTAGCATCCGACCGGTTCATCAGCACCGGCAACCAAGGAGCTTCTGATGAGAATCGTCGTGTTGGGCGGGGCGGGGAAGATGGGTGCATTCAGCGTCGAAGACCTGGTCGTCAACCCCCGCGTGGACGAGGTGATCCTTGCCGACCGGGACATGGAAGGCGCAGCAGCGATCGCCGCCTATCTCGACAGCCCGAAGCTCACGATCACCGAGTCGGATCTCAATGACCACGAAGCGCTCGTGGCGTTGCTCGAACCCGCCGATGCGTGCGTCAACGCCACCGTCTACTACACCAACATGAAGGTGATGGAGGCCTGCCTCGAGGCCGGCACTCACTACACGGACATGGGTGGCCTGTTCCACGGCACGCTCAAGCAGTTGGAACTCACCGACCGCTTCGCCGAAGCAGGAATCAGCGCGGTCCTCGGGATGGGCTCCGCCCCCGGTGCTCCGAACATCCTCACCCGGTACGCCGCCGACCGACTCGACACCATCGACGCGATCAAGATCTACGACGGCGTCCCCGGATGATCGGGCGATCTGGTGGCCGAAGGTCCTCGCCGCCTACGACGGGTACGCCGTCTACGAGTCCCGCACCGACCGCGAAATCCCCGTGGTCTTCCTCGACCCACCCTCCAAGGTGCCCTGAG
>JAUVNV010000255.1 GCA_030599515.1 Acidimicrobiia bacterium | reverse complement strand
GACGAGGGCCACAGCGGGCCTATCGCTCCTCGGGCTCCGCAGCCGTAATCCGAGATTTGCTGCCGTCTGAATCTCTTCTTGCTCTGTTCGCCCGGCGCACAAGGTAGCGACCCAGCAGGAAGGGCAGTGCCGTCACGACGGCGACACCGCCGATGGCCTCTCCGATGTCGGTCGGGTCACTGAATAGGCCGACAATCACGAGGAGCCAGAAGATCGCGACGCCGACGAGAAGTACGATTCCGATGATTCGAGCTACCTTCCCCGACCCCTGCGTTGTCGGCTCCCAGGGCGGTATCTCATCTGCTGGAGGGGCCACCGGGTCCTGAGAGAGGGGGCGACTTGTGGGATCCGGTGTGCTGACGGGTATGGCGACGGGATCGTCGACATCCGGGTGTGCGACCTCTGGAGTGACGACGTCGGGACGGGACTCCAGAGCCTCCTTCGCTTGACGCAGGAGATCTTCGCTGCTCAGACCGCTCTTCTCTTCATCCATTCCCTCCCAACATAGCGATCGATACGGCGGCCGTCGCATCCGTATCTACCGGCCTGCAATCAGGGTGTTTCCCTATAGACATTCGAACACAACGGACGGACGATGGTGGTATGAAGACGGACCGCCACAGTCAGATCGCTCTCATCGTGATCGGCGGGATCGCGGTTGTTCTCGTGGCAATCGCCATCGTTCTTGCCATCCGGCCACCCCTTGAGTTCGATCGGGGGACTCCTGAGGGGACGGCACAGGCGTACTTCCAGGCGGTCCTCGACGAGGACGAGGAGCTCGCCCTCTCCTATCTCGAAGAGTATCTCGACACGGCGTGCGCTAGTCGGGAGCTCCGTTACGTCACTCCTTCCAGTGCTCGCGTCGTGATCGCCCGAACTGAGATCGACGGCACCGAAGCCAGGGTCGATGTCGTGATCACCGAGTCCTGGGGAGATGGTCCGTTCGGTGGAGGTTCGAACACATTTGATGAAACGTTGGTCATGACCCGTCACGGCGACCGCTGGTTGATCTCGCGTGCCCCGTGGCCTATCGATGGAATCTGCCCGTAGGAGGTACACGCCATGGAAGCAGCCTTTGCAATCATCATCTCCCTCATCCAACTGGCGGTCTTCATCGGACTCATCGTGTTCGTGGTCAAGCTCATCACCAAGAGAGGGGCTTCGTCTGCCGAGGGATCCGGAGTTTCCATCCGGCGATTTTTCCAGTACTTGATCATGCTGGTGATGTTGACGGTCGCCGCCTTCGGCGTGATCGGACTCATCGACGCGGTCGCGTCGGCAGGAACCCAAGCGACCCGAGACACGGCAGCGATCGCCCGCTCGGTCGCCTTCGTCGTTGTCGGCCTCCCCGTCTATGCCGGACTCGCCCTCTACACGAGGCGCCGCTTTGCGACGGATCCCGTCGAGGCCCGAGGATCGGCGTGGGCCTTCTACCTCACTGTGGCGCTCATCGGGTCGCTCATCGCCACGATGTCGTTCGTGATGGCATTCGCAGGCGACCTCCTCGGCGACGGGGACGTCGATCGCACCGTGCTCATCTCGTCGTTGGTCTGGGGTGGCGTGTGGGCCTCCCACTGGTGGGTCGCCGGACGCACCGCCGATTCCGATCGGATGCAGGTGCATCTCGTCCTCGGTTCCGCGGCCGGACTGTTGACACTCTCGCTGGGTGCGGGAGCCGCGATCACGGCGGCACTCAGCGAGGCGTACGACGCTCTGCTCACGGTGACCAGTGTCGACATGGGCGTCGAGGATCTCGTGCGGGGGATCGTGATCTTCGGGGTCGGCGCCCTGGTGTGGGTCTTCTACTGGATCGGCCACACGCGGGCTACCGCCCGCACTCTGACGTGGCTCACCTACGTGCTGCTCGTCGGCGTACTCGGCGGTGTTGTCACGGCGGTTGTGGGCGCGGGGGCGATCCTCTTCGGTGTCCTCGATTGGTTCATCGGCGACGTGGACACGGCCACGGCGACCGCTCACTTCGCCTTCCTCCCGGGCGCGATCGCAGCCCTCGCGGTGGGTACCGCCCTGTGGGCCTACCACCGCTCGGTGCTCGGCGATCCGCGTCGAAGGGCTCGTACCGAAATCGAGCGTGTCTACGACTATCTCCTCGCTGCCGCCGGGCTGCTCCTCGCCGCCGGTGGTCTGACGACGCTCATCGCTGTGGCGCTCGACGCGCTGGGAGGCCGGGAGGTAGCGTCCTCGAGCGGAAGTGCCAGCGCCATCGCGATCACGCTTCTGGCGATCGGTGTCCCGCTCTGGTGGCGACACTGGTCGACCATTCGCCGCTTCCGCGCTGCCGATCCACAAGAGGAGGTCGAATCCGTCACCCGGCGCGTCTACCTGTTCCTACTGTTCGGCATCACCGGCCTCGTGGCCGTCATCGATCTCCTCGTCTTGGTGTTCATCGTCGTCGAGGACCTCCTGGAGGGTACGCTGGGCGCTGCGACCGTGAGCGCCATCGCAGTCCCCGTGTCACTGTTGATCACCGCCGGGGCCGTGGCCTGGTACCACTTCGCCGTATTCCGCGAAGATCGATCGGTTGCACCGGAGGAGAAGGCCCCGGTACTGCGGGAGATCATCGTTGTCGGCGGCGACGAGGTCGTCGCGGCGATCGCTTCCGGCACGGGAGTACGCGTTGTGCAGTTCCGGGTGACCGACCAGGCGACGGAGGCAGCGACACTCGATGACGTCCTGGGCGTGTTGGCTACTGAACCCCGCGAACGGATCGTCGTCGTGGCTGAGGACGGTAGATTCAGAATCCTGCCGATCGTGAACTGATGCGACGCTGGTCGGGCGCCGGTCCTCTGATCGGTTCGGGGCAGCGGGTGGGTGGCCGACGGCGGGACAGTTGGGGGCGCTACTGTCCTGGACATGCCTGAAGTCACGCTTCGCGAGATCACCCGTGAGACGGTTTGGCCGATCATGACTATCGAGGTTGCCGAAGACCAGGGTCACCTCGTGGCTCCCAACTCGATGTCCATTGCCGAGGCCTATTTCGAGCCGAAGGCCTGGTTCCGGGCCATCTACGCCGATGACGAGCCGGTCGGCTTCATCATGCTGTTCGACGACCCCGATACGCCGAAGTACTACCTGTGGCGGATGATGATCGCCGACGGGCAGCAGCGGAAGGGCTACGGACGGAGCGCCATGGAGCTGCTCGTGGACTACGTCCGCACCCGTCCCAACGCCACCGAGGTCACCGTGGGTTCCATCCCCGGTGAGGGCAGCCCGCAACCCTTCTACGAGGATTTCGGCTTCATCGACACCGGCGAGGTGAAGGGCG
>JAUVNV010000033.1 GCA_030599515.1 Acidimicrobiia bacterium | reverse complement strand
AGGAAGAGGACTTTGCGCGCAGCGTCTTTTCGGGGACCACTCAGATTGGCAGGTCGATGGTGCGTGAGGAGGTCCTGCCGGACGGTGGGACCGAGATCCTCGACTGGGAGCGGGCGACCGAGGTGGTTGGTACCGCCGACATGGTGGCGGTGAGCCTGTGTCCGTGCCGAACAGACGCCGAACTGCGCGGGGAGGCGTGCGACGCCCCGACCCGGACGTGCATGACGTTCGGCGGCGCGGCTCAGATGATGATCCGGGCCGGCATCGCGGAGTCGATCACGAACGCCGAGGGCATGGAGATCCTCCGTGAGGCCAAAGCGGCCGGATTGGCCCAGACCGGCGACAACGTTCGCAACGAGATCTCGTATCTCTGCAATTGCTGTGGCTGCTGCTGCGGGATGATGCGTTCGATCAAGCGCTTCAACATCTTCGACGGCATCGTCCCGTCGAACTGGCTCGCCACGATCGACTACGACAGGTGTCGCGGATGTGCCGTGTGCGTCAAGGCCTGCCCCGCCGGAGCGATCGAACTGGAACTCACGGAGGGCAAGGGGCTGCGGAGGAACTGGGCGGTGATCGATCCAGACCGATGCTTGGGCTGCGGAGTGTGCGGCGACGTATGCCGGTGGGATGCCCACGGGATGGAACAGCGGGAATCCCGACCGTACGTCCCGGCCGACACGATGGAACGGATCGCGTTGATGGCGATCGAACGGGGCAAGCTCGGTGATCTGTTGTACGACAACGTGGGAAGCGGCCTGGGACGCACCGTCGCTCACGCGCTGTCGGTGATCGAGCAGATGACCCCGTGGAAGGCCGCGATGGCGGTCGAACCGCTCCGCTCGAAGTTCCTCGACAAACTCGTCACAGGGCTCCGAGCCAAAGCCCCCATGTAGGGAGCGAAGGAGGTCGGGCGGGTGATGGCGCTCACTTCTGAGGACGACGGGCTCATGGAGCCGGACCCGGGACGGACGGGGAACGCAACCGCGGTTCCGCCTCCGAGCGCGCGGAGTAGGCTCGCTTTGAGGGTTGCTCAACGAGCACCATCGCCATAGGAGGGCTGTCATGTTTCGATCGCTCCATCGACGGCTAGCGCTATCTGTCGTGGTTGCACTGGCCTTGTTGCTGGCACTGCCGGCGACCGCCGCCCCGAGAGCGGGAGGTGACATGGCTAAGACGGTTGACGACATCGAGTTCCTGGGAGAGGTCATCGTTCCGACGGCCACGCTATTCGGCGGCACCGAGATCGGAGGCCTGTCGAGCATCACCTACGATCACGCTCGGGGCGTCTACCACACTCTGTCCGACGATCAGGGGAACCGGCCCACCGGAGACCCGGTGCGCTACTACACCGTCGACATCGATCTGGCTGACGGCTCGCTGGATGATGGCGATATCACGTTCCTCGACGTGACTCAACTGTATGAGAACAAGAAGACCCCGTTCGCACCCGGTGGCCTCGATCCCGAGGGCTTCGTGCTCGGACGCAAAGGGTTCTTCTACATGTCGTCGGAGGGCAACATCTTCGCTGATCCGATCATCGATCCGTTCATCAGGCGCTACAACCACAACGGGCGAGTGACGGCGAAGCTGCCGATCCCCGGCAAGTACATCCCGAACGGCGTCGACTGGGGAGTGCGACAGAATCTGTCCTTCGAGAGTCTCAACACGACGCCCGACGGCCGCCGACTCGTGACGGCGGGCGAGGGTGCTCTCTTCCAGGACGGTCCATCCTCCACGTTCGAGAACGGAAGCCTTGCCCGCATCCTCAGCTACGACAATGCGAAGCGGCTCCCGGTCGCCGAGTACGTATACGAGGTGGGTCCGTGGGCCGAGCCGTCAGCGATCTTCGGTGTCAACGGTATCGTCGAGGTTCTACCGATCGACAATGCCGGCACGATGCTCGTGATGGAACGTTCGTTCTCTGTCGGCGGAGTACTGGGGGGCGGTACGGGGAACGTGGTCACCATCTATGAGGTCTCCACTGCGGGTGCCACCGATGTCCTCGACATCGACGCGCTCTACGAAGGCGGATCACCGATCGCTCTGACGCCGGTTACGAAGCGGCTCGTGTTCGCCTTCGACGATCTCGGAATACCGATCGACAACATCGAGGGGATGACGTTCGGGCCGGACCTGCCCAACGGGCGTCGAACGCTGGTGATCGTCAGCGACAACAACTTCAATCCCTTCCAGTTCACACAGTTCATCGTTCTCGCCGCGGACATCCAGGCGGCCGGCTGACCGGTCCGCCCCGAGTCTCTGGGCGTTCGATCTTGAACAGAGCGTCCGGAGGCCGGCTGTTGACCGCTGGGACCTCCCCGAGGACCCGGCGGCACCGGTGATCTCATCGATAGGGTCTTTGTGCCCTGAGGGGTGTGGCGTTCTGCGGCGTACCGTCAAGGGCGAGGCTCCGCAGCGGCGTGGTCGGGAAGCGTGCTGCGTCGTCGCCCATTCGCGCACCGGGGCACGGAGGGGTGGAGGAACATGCGTGCGTTCCTTGTTCTGGCTCTTGTTGCATCCATGCTCGTGTTGGCGGCTCCTGTGGCGGCCGACGCCCCGGAGTTCCCCGATTTCACACCGATGGCTGCCGGCCCCGAGGGGGTGGCCGTCGACAATGTCGGCAACGTTTACGTGAGCGTCGGGATCGGTGACCACACGGAGGTCTGGAAGTTCGATCCCACTGGTGTGGGTGAGGTATTCGCGCACATCCCGGGTCCTGCTCCGGCCGGTTTGGCGGTGGACGCCAACGGCAAACACGTCTATGCGGCACAGCAGTTCGTCGGTGTGTTCAAGATCGACATGAGCGGCGACTTCGTGCTGGTGCCCGGCACCGATGCCATCGCGATTCCGAACTCGATGGCGTTCGACAAGAAGGGCAACCTCTACATCACGGAGACGTTCTCGTTCGATGTTGCCGATGGCCTCGACTGGTACGAGCACTGTACTGACTTCGGCACCAGCGGAATGTTTGGACGTGGTGGGATTTGGGTCGTTCCCAAGGGGGGCGAAGCCGAATTGTTGCTGCGGCACGACCTGCTGACGGGTGTGTGTGCCCCGATTCCGATCCCGTTCCCGATCGGAGCGAACGGTCTCGCCTACCGCCACGGGAGCCTGATCGTTGCCAATACCGAGAAGGCCCTGCTGCTCGAGATCCCGGTGTTGAAGGGCGGCAAACTCGGCGAGATCTCAGTCGTCGCAGATGTGTCTGGGATCGTGATCGACGGATTCACATTCGGACCTCCGATGATCGACGGAATCGCCCTTGATGTTCACGGGAACATCTACGCGGCGATGGTCACCGGAAATGCCATCGTACGAGTGAGCCAGGACGGTGCAACGGCAGAGGTCTTGGCTACCAATGTGGACGACCTCACATTTCCAGCCAGCCTGGCATTCGGAACAGGGAAGGGTGAGCGCTCCAGTGTGTTCGTGACGAACCTTGCGTTCGAACCGTACCCGCCCTTCTTGGCAGGTCCGGGCCTGACGAAGATCGATGTCGGCCAGCCGGGGATGCCACTGCCCTAGCCGGGACGGCGGAATTGCGGGGGAACCTGCGAACCGTGGGTCGGTGAGGCATGCGAACGCACCAGCGAATCTCGCGTTCGTGGGTGCATCGGGTTGGGCACGGGCCGGTCGGGGCGCGGGGATCACGAGTGTGCGCGCCAAGGGGGTGCCCATGGGCTACGAGATCTCGTGCCGCATCTCACCCGGCGCGGTACGTTGTGTGTGATGACGAAGTTGTCTGCGGGTGAGCGACGGTTCGTGGCCGACGACTGGACGCCGGTCTATCTGCGCACGTGGCGCGACGGCCGCCTCGACATCAAGGTGGAAGCCGCTCACCGAGAGCTGGCGTCCTGCCGGGCATGCCCGCGCAACTGCGACGTCGACCGACTCGCCGACGAACGCGGCGTGTGCCACACCGGGCGGTGGCCGTACGTTGCAAGCGCATTCGCCCATTTCGGAGAGGAGGACTGCCTCCGTGGGTGGAACGGCTCGGGCACGATCTTCTTCTCGTACTGCAATCTCAAGTGCGTCTTTTGCCAGAACTGGGACATCTCAACCCGCGACGCCGGGCAGGAGCTCAACGCGGAACAGATCGCCGACCAGATGCTGGCGCTCCAGGAACAGGGATGCCACAACATCAACTTCGTCACGCCGGAGCACGTCGCCCCGCAGCTCGTAGAAGCGGTCAGCGTCGCGGTGCCCGGCGGGCTCCGGGTCCCGATCGTGTACAACACCTCGGCATACGACGCCGCCGTATCGCTTGAGCTCATGGACGGCCTGGTCGACATCTATATGCCCGACTTCAAGTTCTGGGAGCCACAAACCGCCCTGCGGTTGGCCCGGGCCGTCGACTATCCGCAGCGCGCCCGCAAATCGATTGTCGAGATGCACCGGCAGGTCGGTGACCTCGAGTTCAGCCCCGACGGTCTGGCTTGTCGCGGCCTCCTCGTGCGGCATCTCGTGATGCCCGGACAGACAGACGAGTCCGCGGCGATCTTCCGCTGGCTCAGCGACGAGGTATCACCCGACACGTACGTCAACATCATGGGCCAGTACCGGCCCGAGCACCGGGTCGTGGGCAGCGACCGGTACAGCGACATCGACCGCCGCCCAACCCGCCGGGAGATCGATGTCGTGTATTCCGCGGCCCGTGACGCCGGGCTGTGGCGCTTCGACGAGCGCCGCATCTGAACAAGGCCTCGACTCTGGGATCAGGAGCTCGCGACGAGGCGGGGAGATCGCGAACTGCGCACGAGTGACGCCGGGACCGGACCTGAAGTTCATTCCCAATGGGATGATGCCGTATTCGCCTAACTGAGTCCGCCTCGCCTTATCGATCTGGAGATGTGCGGGTTGCTTCGCCGCCGACACCTCTCCGATTCGCGCTTTCGAGGAGGCCGGCAGCGAAGCGATCGGTGGTCGCTCTCCGTGAACCCTGCGAATTGTGAGCCAGCGCGGCACCCATAGGCGCGTGCGTCCACTCTCGCGTACGAGATCTGGGTTCGTGGGTCCGTGGGGGGTGCGCATCGTTGGCCTTGCGCATCGCTACGATTAGCGACCGCAGGCGACATGCAACAGCCGCACGTCGCACGCATGGTGGCCGTAGCTCAGCCTGGTAGAGCGCCTGGTTGTGGTCCAGGAGGTCGCGGGTTCGAACCCCGTCGGCCACCCCAATTCGTCCTTCCCCCACTACCGATGGAGAGACAGTGCACACCGAGGTCAGCGAGACGGGCCGCTTCGAGCGAACCCTGACGATCCAACTCGAAGAGTCCGAACTCGAAGCCGCGAAAACAAAGGCGGCACGCAAACTCTCCGGTCAGATGAAGATCAAGGGATTCCGTCCGGGAAAGGCCCCGCGGTCGATCGTCGAACGGATGGTCGGGGCGGACCAGCTTCGATCTGAAGCGATCGAGGATGCCATTCCCGCCACGGTCGGCGCCGCGATCGACGAGAGCGGACTCGATCCGGCGACGATTCCATCGGTCTCGGCGATCCGGGACCGGGACGAGGGTGGGGTTGAAGTGGACGTCCTCGTCACTCTCTGGCCGGTCCTCGATGCCATCCCGGACTTCGATGGCCGCACGATCGAGATCGAGCCTCCGGTCGTCTCGCAAGAGGAGATCGATCACCAGGTCGACGCACTCAGAAACCAGTTCGCGGACCTTGAGGACGTCGATCGTGCCGCGACTGAAGGCGACTTCGTAACGATCGACCTATCTGCCCACGCCGACGGCGTGAATATCGAACAAGCCGCTGCAAACGACCTTCTGTATGAGATTGGCTCTCGATCGTTCTTCCCCGGTCTTGACGAGATCCTGGTCGGCGCGGGTGTCGGCGACGTCATGGAAGGCGAGGGTACGCTTCCCGACGGATTCACCAGTGACGGCGACGGGGCCGTCACGCTTCGAGCGCTCGTCAAAGAGGTCAAAGCGAAGCAGCTTCCCGAACTCACCGACGAGTTCGTCTCCGACGTCACAGAGTTCGATACGGCGGACGAGCTCATCGCGACCATCGAGGAGAACCTCCGGGGTTACAGGATCGAGGCCGCTCAATCCGCTTTCCAGGAGAAGGCCGTCGAGCAGCTTGTCGCCGACGTCGATCTGGAACTGCCTCAGGCACTCATCGATGCCGAAGCGGAAGCGCGGGTTCGCAACCTCCTCACGCGTCTCGAGTCCGACAACATCGGGCTCGAGGATTACCTCCGGATCATCGGTCGGGACCAGGCCGACTTCGTCGATGACATCAGGAATCAGGCGATCTCGGCGCTCTCCACTCGTGTCGTGCTCGAGAGCCTCATCGCGATCGATGGCATGGGCGTCGATGAGGACGAGTATCGCGCTGCGTTGGAGTCGATTGCCACCGGCTCCGAGATGACGATCGATGACGTCGAGAAGATGCTGGAGGAGAGTGGTCAGGTTGAGTCACTGACCGGTGATATCCTCAGACGCAAGGCGCACGATCGGATCGCCGACGCGGCGGTTCCGGTCGATGCCGAAGGGAACACGATCGACCTGACTCCGGTTGCGGTCGGCGACGAAGACGACGAAGGCGACGAAGACACGAACGGGGACGACGGCCAGGACGAAGAATCGTCCCCAGGAATCGAGGAGTGAGATGACCTACCTAGTTCCCACCGTTGTGGAGCAGACACCCCGGGGTGAGCGGGCGTTCGACATTTACAGCCGGCTCCTCAAGGACCGGATCGTCTTCCTCGGGACCCCGATCGATGACGGTGTCGCCAACATCATCATGGCCCAGCTGCTGCACCTGGAAGGTGAGGATCCGGACAAGGACATCGCCCTGTACATCAACTCACCCGGCGGCTCCACCTACGCCCTGATGGCGATCTACGACACGATGCAGTTCATCAAGCCGGACGTCGCGACCTACTGCATGGGTCTCGCCGCATCGGCAGCTGCCGTGCTGCTCGCCGGGGGAACGAAGGGCAAGCGGTTCGCTCTTCCCCACTCGCGTGTGATGGTGCACCAGCCCCACGTGTCGGGAGTCGGGGGCCAAGCAACCGACATCGAGATTCACGCCAAGGAGATTCTCAAGACACGCGAAGAGATCAACGAGATCCTCGCACTTCACACCGGGCGTTCTCTCGAGGTGATCTCGAACGACACGGATCGGGACTTTTGGCTCAGCGCAGAGGAGGCTGTCGTGTACGGTGCTATCGACACGGTGCTGAGAGGCCGTCAACTCGAAGCCGTCGAAGGGTAGGGAAGCCAGACGTGGCCAAATACGAGGGAGCCGAGCTCCTCAAGTGCAGTTTCTGCGGCAAGTCGCAGAAGCAGGTCAAGAAGCTCATCGCCGGACCCGGCGTTTACATCTGCGACGAGTGCGTCGACCTCTGCAACGAGATCATCGACGAGGAACTCACCGAGACCGAAGAGGTCTCGTTCTCGGAGCTTCCGAAGCCACACGAGATCTTCGACTTCCTCGACCAGTACGTCGTCGGCCAGGATCAGGCGAAGAAGATCCTCGCCGTTGCCGTCTACAACCATTACAAGCGGGTGCGTGCCGGGCAGCGCATGACCGACGAGGACGTCGAGCTTCAGAAGTCCAACATCCTGATGGTCGGTCCCACGGGCACCGGCAAGACGCTCATGGCTCAGACGCTGGCCCGCCTCCTGAACGTTCCGTTCGCCATCGCCGACGCCACGGCGCTCACCGAGGCCGGCTACGTGGGCGAGGACGTCGAGAACATCCTCCTCAAGCTGATCCAGGCTGCCGACTTCGACATCAAGCGAGCCGAAACCGGGATCATCTACATCGACGAGATCGACAAGGTCGCTCGCAAGGCCGAAAACCCGTCGATCACGCGCGATGTCTCGGGTGAAGGCGTTCAGCAGGCGCTGCTGAAGATCCTCGAGGGGACGCAGGCTTCCGTGCCGCCGCAGGGCGGCCGCAAGCACCCGCACCAGGAATTCCTCCAGATCGACACGACCGACATGCTGTTCCTCTGCGGTGGCGCGTTCGCCGGACTCGAGGAAGTCATCCAGAAGAGGATCGGTCAGAACTCCGTTGGTTTCGGTGCCGAGGTTCACTCGGTTGATGGTCGCAGGCCGGCCGAACTGCTCAGCGAGGTGCTGCCTGAGGATCTGCTGGCGTACGGTCTGATTCCCGAGTTCATCGGGCGTCTCCCGGTCATCGCCACCGTCGACGATCTCGATGTAGACGATCTCGTTCACGTATTGACGGAGCCGAAGAACGCCCTCGTCAAGCAGTATGAGAAGTTCTTCGAAATGGATGGGGTTGAACTCCTCGTCACGGAAGTTGCGCTCATCGCCATCGCGGAGCAGGCCATGAAGCGGGGCACCGGCGCTCGCGGTCTCCGGGCGATCATGGAAGAGGTTCTCCTGGACACGATGTATGAACTACCCGCCAGATCGGATATCGCGCAGGTCGTCATCGATGAGCAGGTCGTTCGGGATCGTGTGAATCCGACGCTGGTCCCCATCACCGAGCTTGCTTCGACCGACGTGCCCGAAGAACGCTCGGCCTGAGTCGGCGAGATGGGGCGCTGGCAACGCAACGCCAAAGTGGCGTTCATCGGCTCCCACGGCATCCGCAAGACCACCGCCGCCCACGGGTTCGCCAACGCCATGCAACGGGCAGGCCGCTCCGTCGAGTACGGGCGTGAGGTCGTTCGCGACAACCCCCTCGGCATCAACGAGGGCGCCACGGGAGAGGCGCAACTCTGGGTGATCGTCTCTCAGATTCGCCAGGAGCTGACTCTTGCTCCCAAAGCGGAGGTTCTCGTCCTCGATCGGGGTGTGATGGACAACTACGCCTACTACCTGCGGGCATGCGGTGGCGTCGACCGGTTCGAGGTCGGACCCATGGTGCGCGAGTGGTCCAAGACCTATGACCTCGTCATCCGCCTTCACCCGGACATCGATCTGTCATCGGACGGGGTGCGCTCCACGTCGGACGAGTTCCGCGTGGAGATCGAGAGCATCCTCGATGACCATGTCAAGGAACTCATCAGTGGTGAACGCCTCGTCGACATTCCGGCCTCCGAGATCGGAGATGGTTACGACTGGTGGCCGATCGCCGAACGCCTGGCAGCGTTGGTACAAGAGCCGCTCTTCGCCGATGGAGTACCGAAGCGCAGGATCACCCGCAAGCGGCGTGTCACGCCGTCACCGGGACCCCAGATGACGTTTGGAGACCAGTAGACAGCTGCAAGCTTCAAGCTCCAAGCTTCAAGAACCGGGTCGGTCTTGCAGCTTGCAGCTTTTGTCTTTCTACTTTCTACATTCTGGCTGTTTCTCTTGCTTGCCCGACTTCCAGACATGGGTCACACGATCCGGATCTCCCCAGGGGGCGCTGGCTTCGAGAGGGTTGAAGTCGAGGGCGATGACGTCGGAGTCGTAGCCCTCTCGCAGCCGGCCAGACCTCGGTGCCTGGGGTCCGAGCGTCAACGGCCCGTTCGCTGTGGAGGCTTCGATCGCTTCGAGAGGCGTCATCCCCGCCTCCTGGAGAAACCGAACCTCCGCACCGCTCTGCCCGTACGACCCGGGGGTGAAGATGTCGGTTCCCATGGCGATCGTGACTCCGTTGGCGATAGCGGTCTTCATCGCCCGGGAGTGATGATCGGCAATCACCAGCCCCTTCTCGTAAGCGTATCGGGGGAGTGACGCCTCCATCTTGAGCAGCTGATCGACGATGAACCGGGTCGGAACGTAGATCGTGCCTCGCTCGGCCATGAGAGCGGCCGTCTCATCGTCCAGGTAGGAGCCGTGCTCGATGGTCTGGCATCCAGCCTCGACCGCGGCTTTGATCCCGGGGAGCCCGTGAGTGTGGGCTGCGACGTAGCGATCAGCTCTCCCGGCTTCCTCCACGATCGCTCGTAGCTCGTCTCCGGAGAACTGCGGATGGATCGGGTGGTCGATCTCGGACATGACACCGCCCGAGGCGCAGATCTTGATGACGGTGGCATTCTTGCGGAGCTGCTTCCGAACTGCTTTGAGGCATGAAGGGACACCGTCACAGATCTCGCCGAGCCAGCCATCGGAGCTCTCGATGAAATCGAGATCGAAGGAGTGACCGTCGGCATGCCCGGCCGTCGTGGAGAGGATCCGTCCGGCGCCGTAGATGTTGGGGCCCCGGACGCTGCCGTCGTTGATCGCGGCAGCGAAGTCGAGACCGAGGCCGCCGACCTCGCGAACGCTGGTGACGCCTCCATCGAGCGTGTCGGCCGCATCTGCTGCCGCCCGGACGGCCCTCTCGGCGACGGTGGTGTGGAGGGTGGAGTGTATGTCGGTCGTCGTGAGACCGAAGAAGTGGATGTGGGAGTCCCACAGGCCCGGCATCGCTATGGGCACTTCGGTGGGGATGACGTCGGGAGTTGGGGGAGCGTCCGATGCCGGGCCGGCGAATGCGATCGTCCGCCCTTCGAGAATCACCGTTCCGTTCTCTACCGGTTCTCCCCGCCCGGGGATCAGCAGGTCGGCGTCGATGCGTACGGTCATCGGTTTCCTCCGTTCGGTCGCCGACCCACGGTAGCGGCAGAGCACGGTGCTCCAATCGTGTGTGCTTACGACCACGACAGTTGTGGTTCTAGGCACAAACGATGGGGGTGGAGGTTTGATCGGACGTGTCGTGCGGATGACTAGTCACTCGAAGCGACCGACTTTGTGTCTCGACGACTGCCAACAGTGGTCGTAGCGTGTGTCCCGGACGGTAGGGAACAAGATCTCGGTTCGGGCGAGCAGAGGGAATGGTGGAGAGCGGTCGGGGATCACGGAATCCCCGGCCTCTTCCCTTGTTGGGGCCGCCCCCGCCTCTATCATGAGTGATTCACCGGAGGAACCGATGACCGAGAGGCATGATGAAGGCAACGTACGATCCGAGCGCTGTCGAGGCGCGCTGGTACACCGTCTGGGAAGACGCCGGCGCCTTCCGGCCTGAAACCAACCCCGACGGCGAGCCGTACTCGATCGTCATCCCTCCCCCCCACGTCACCGGCGTGCTGCACATGGGCCACGCCCTGGACCTGTCGATACAGGACGTCCTGATTCGCCGCAAACGCATGCAGGGCTACGCCGCCCTGTGGGTTCCGGGGACCGATCACGCCGGCATCGCCACGCAGAACGTCGTCGAGCGCGAACTCGCCAAGGAGGGTATGAGTCGCCACGACCTCGGCCGCGAGCGCTTCGTCGAGCAGGTGTGGGCGTGGAAGGCGAAGTCGGGGAACCGCATCACCGAACAGATGCGCACCATGGGATTCTCAACCGACTGGACCAGGGAACGATTCACGTTCGACGAGGGACTGTCCAAGGCCGTCCGCAAGGTCTTCGTCGACCTCTACGCCGAGGGGCTGATCTACCGGGGCAACCGGATCATCAACTGGTGTCCCCGCTGCCACACCGCGATCTCCGAGATCGAAGTCGAGCACGAGGACGAGGTGGGTGAGTTGACCCACATCAAGTACCCGTTCGTGGAAGGTGACGGACACATCACCGTCGCCACGACCCGACCGGAGACCATGCTCGGCGACACCGCGGTTGCGGTGCACCCCGATGACGACCGCTACCGCGATGCCGTCGGTCGAATGATCCGGCTTCCGCTCATCGATCGAGAGATCCCGGTCGTTGCAGACGAAGGAGTCGAGCTCGAGTTCGGGACGGGGGCTGTGAAGGTCACCCCCGCTCACGATCCGCTCGACTTCGAGATCGGGAAACGACATGGGCTTGAAGAGATCCAGGTCATCGACACCGAGGCGCGGATCACCAAGCATGGTGGACCGTTCGCCGGACAGGATCGGTTCGAAGCTCGCGAGGCCGTGCGGCACGAGCTGAAGAAGCGGGGATTCCTCGAACGCATCGAAGATCACCACCACTCGGTCGGCCACTGTTCGCGATGCGGAACCGTTGTGGAGCCGTTGCTCTCCCTTCAGTGGTTCGTGAAGGTCAAGCCGCTGACGATCCCCGCCATCGAATCGGTGAAGGAGGGGCGCACTCGTTTCATCCCGAAGCGATGGGAGAACAACTACTTCCATTGGATGGAGAATCTGCGCGACTGGTGCATCAGTCGGCAGCTGTGGTGGGGTCACCCGATCCCCGCTTGGTACTGCGACGACTGCGGCGAGGTGATCGTCACGGAAGATGATCCGATCGTGTGCCCGGCGTGCGCGGGGACCGCTCTGGTCCCGGATGAAGACGTGCTCGACACCTGGTTCTCATCCCAACTCTGGCCGTTCTCGACGATGGGTTGGCCGGAGCAGACCGACGACCTGGCCACGTACTACCCGACGACGGTGCTCGTCACCGGATTCGACATCATCTACTTCTGGGTGGCGCGCATGATGATGATGGGCCTCTACTCCACGGGGACGGAGCCGTTCACCGACATCTCGATCCACGGCCTCATCCGCACACCCGACGGCCGAAAGATGTCGAAATCGTCAGGGAACGCAGTCGACCCCCTCGAACTCGTCGAGCGGTACGGCGCCGATCCGCTGCGCCTCTCCCTCATCCAGGCCGCGGCGCCGGGGCACGACGTTCCCTACGACGAGGCGTGGACGGATGCGGCTCGGAGATTCGGGAACAAGCTGTGGAATGCTCTTCGGTTCGCTGTCGAGCACATGGGCATCAGCAACGTCCCGGTCGACGGCGGCTATCCCGAAGATTCCGGTCCGGAGGACGCCTGGGTCCTGGAGCGACTCGCCGACGTGACGAGCGAGTTCGACCGTCTCTTCGACGAGTATCGCTTCTCCGATGCCTACGGGCTGCTCTACAACTTCGCATGGGCTGAGGTCTTCGACTGGTATCTCGAGATGGCGAAGGGGTCGTTGCGGGACGAAGATCGCGCGCCGATCACCCGGGTGACGCTCGGTGTAGTGCTGCGCGATCTCCTCAAGCTCTTCCACCCGGCCATCCCGTTCCTCACTGAGGAACTCTGGGGCGAGCTGGGTGATGGGAGCCTTCTGATCACCGCCTCGTGGCCATCGCCGCCCGGCGCGAACGGCCCGGAGGGGATGGACACGCTGCAAGACCTCATCGTGAGGCTGCGGCGCTTCCGCTCAGAGCACCAGATCAGCCCGAAGACACCGATCGACATCACGGTCAACGATCCAGATGGCCTGGCCGAAGAGTGGTGGTCCGAGCATCTCGAATCGCTCGCGGGTTGCACCGTTACGTACGGTGAGCCATCCAGCGACGGAGCCGTGAGCCGGGTCATCGCAGGTACGGTCCAGGCGTTCATCCCGCTGGATGGACTGGTGGACGTCGACGCGGAGCGGAAGCGCCTGAGCAAGGCGATCACCAACGGCGACGCCGATCTCGAACGGTCGAGAGCGAAGCTGGCGAACCCCAGCTTCCGTGAACGAGCACCCACTGAGGTTGTTGCGGGGGAAGAAGCGAAGGTCGCGTCCGCCGAGGAGCGCATCACCAAGCTCAAAGCGCAACTCGAGGAACTCGGCTGACGTGCACGACTCGATCCCGAACATCGCCGACCGGTCCGACGCGGAGGCTTTCCTCGACATGCGCATCGGTCGCGGAGTGGAGCCGGGTCTCGAGCGCATCACCGGACTTCTCGAACTCATGGGGAATCCCCAAGCCGATTATCCGGTCATCCACGTTGCAGGGACGAACGGCAAGACAACCGTCACGCGCCTTGTGGCCGACATCCTGGGCGCTCACGGGATTCGGACCGGCACGTTCACCTCACCGCACCTCCACCGCGTCGAGGAGAGATTCTCGATCGACGGCACGCCTCTGACGGCCGAGGAGTTCACCCAGGCCATCTCGGGCATCGCGTGGTTCGTCGAGGAGTACGAGCGCCGCGCCGGCACCGGCATCACCTATTTCGAGGTCACGGCCGCACTTGCCTTGTCGGCGTTCTCCGGCGGTGCCCTCGACGTCGCGATCGTCGAGGTGGGGCTTGGTGGCCGATTGGACGCCACGAGGGTCGTCGTTCCCGCCGTCGCTGTCATAACCGGATTCGCTCTCGATCATGTCGAGTT
>JAUVNV010000036.1 GCA_030599515.1 Acidimicrobiia bacterium | reverse complement strand
TCGGAACCGACCCTCAGCGTCGTACCGCTCCCACCAGAGTAACCGCCGCTCGAGATCCCACAGCTCCAGGTCGAATGAGACGTGCGAGCCGACGATCGTGGTGTTGTAGATCTCGTTGATCCGTTCGAGATCACCTATGTGTGCAGGTCGGTTGAGAACGTCCACGCTGGCAGCGTACCTCCCCATACCGCGAGCTCACGGCGCCAAATAGGACGCCAATTAGGACGCCGAGAACCCTGCTTGGGTATCGGATCTCAGGTGGTGATGTAGCGTTCGAGTTGGGTGATCATGTCACGCTGCTGGGCGATCATCGCCTTCACCACGTCGCCGATCGAGATCAACCCTGCGAGCCGGCCATCGTCATCTAGGACCGGGAGGTGTCGGATCCGATGCTCGGTCATCAATTCCATGCACTCGGCGACGGTTGACGCCGAACCGACCGTTCGGATCTCGGTCGTCATGATCTCCGAGACACGGGTCTTCTTCGAACCGCGCTCGAGGAGTATCACTTTCCTTGCATAGTCGCGTTCTGACAGGATTCCGACCAGGTCGTCGCCGTCGAGCACCAAGAGCGCCCCGATGTTGTGATCCGCCATCAGCTCGAGCGCATCGAAGACGGTGTTCTCGGGTCCAACCGACCACACAGCCGTTCCTTTGTCATCGAGAATGCCTGAAACCATCCGTTGCATATCGTCTCCTTCTCTCCCCCACGAACCTACTCGCGGACCGCCGACCGTGCCGACGCAATCGGCTGAGCGTGGCCACTCCGCACGCCCCTACACTCGGTCGATCGTGTCACGACGTGCTCGCTTCGCATGGTTCTGGCTCGCGGCGATCACGATCGTCGTGATGACGCCGCTCGCGTCCTCCGCGGCCGGCGAGTCGATCGGCGGCACTCTCATTCAACGACTCGACGACGAGAAGCTTCCCGTCGAGGGCGTCACCATCACGGTGACCCAGGATGGGAACGAGATCGGAGTCGGCGAATCCGGCGCCAACGGGAAGTGGGAAGTCGCCGTACCCGGCGTCGGCAGCTACCAGGTGAGACTCGAAACATCGACGCTTCCCGAGGGTGTCGAACTCACCGATCCCGATAAGGAAGAGCTCTCGGACGTCAAGGTCAGGGACGGCCAGGCGAAGAAGGTGATCTTCCCGCTCGGAGAGGGCATCACCTCTACAGTCTCAACGTATCAGCGCGTTGGAGCCCTGCTCGTCGCCGGACTCAAGCTCGGTGCGATTATCGCTCTGTCGGCCGTTGGGCTCTCGTTGGTGTTCGGCGTGACGGGCCTCGTCAACTTCGCCCACGCCGAGATGGTGACACTCGGCGCCATCGCTGCATACTTCTTCCACGCCTCGTCTGTTGGACCACAGTGGCCCCTCGTCGTTGCCATCGTTCCGGCCGTCCTCGTCGGGGCCGGCTTCGGCTGGATCCAAGAGCGATCGCTGTGGCGACCACTCCGAAATCGCCACACGGGACTCGTCGCGATGATGGTTGTATCCATCGGCCTGTCGTTCGCTCTCCGGAATCTCTTCCTCATCATCTTCGGTGGCGAGCCCCGGGCCTATCCCGACTTCGCCGGGCAGCAACCTATCGAGGTGCTCGGCATCTCGATGGTGCCAAAGCAACTCATCACGATCGCGGTGGCTCTCGTCGTACTTGCCGGCGTTGGGATATTCCTCCAGAAGAGCAGAGCGGGGACCGCGATGAGGGCCGTCGCCGACGATGCCGATCTCGCCGAGTCATCCGGGATCAACGTCAACCGCATCATCCTCATTACCTGGACGCTCGCAGGTGGGCTGGCCGCGCTCGGCGGCACCTTCTTCGGCCTCAACGAGGCCGTCCAGTGGGACATGGGCTTCAAGCTCTTGCTCCTGATCTTCGCCGCCGTCGTGCTCGGCGGCCTCGGCACGGCGTACGGGGCGATGGCTGGTGGCTTCATCGTGGGAGTCGCCGTGGAAATGAGCACGCTCATCTTTCCGAGCGAGCTCAAGGCGGCCGTCGGCCTCGGCTTGCTCATCGTGATACTGCTCGTCAAGCCCCAAGGTCTCCTCGGCTCGAAAGAGAGGATCGGCTGATGGACTGGGCCAGTGTCCTCGTTGACGGCATCCTCGCCACGATCGGACCGATTACGGCCGCGTATGCGATCTCCGCCATCGGCCTCAATCTCCAGTTCGGCTACGCCGGCCTGTTGAACTTCGGCCACGTGGCGTTCATGCTCGTCGGTGCTTACGGCACGGCCATCACCGTTGACCTCGGTGGGCCACTCTGGCTCGGTATCATCGTTGGAATCCTGGCGGCGGCGCTTCTCGGTCTGCTCCTCGGCCTCCCGACGCTTCGCTTGCGGGCCGACTACCTGGCGATAACCACGATCGCCGCCGCCGAGGTGATCCGCCTCCTCGTCCGGTCGAGTTGGGCACAGCCGCTCACGAACGGCGTGTTCGGCATCCAGGGATTCGCCGATTCGTTCTTCGACCTCAATCCGTTCCCACCCTCGCAGCTCTACGGAATCGGGAGCCTCATCGTCACCGGACGCAAACTGTGGGTCATGCTCGTCGGGTGGACACTTGTGATGCTCCTGACCCTGCTGATCCGGCGTCTCATCAAGAGCCCCTGGGGCCGGGTCCTCAAGGCGATCAGAGAGGATGAGGACGCCACGATCTCACTCGGCAAGAACGTCTTCGCATACAAGCTCCAGGCCCTGATGATCGGCGGATCCATCGCAGGCATCGCAGGAATCCTCCTAGCCGTCGAACAGCAGAACGTGACGCCCGACGCCTACCTTCCGAAGATCACGTTCATCCTGTACGTCATCGTCATCCTCGGCGGTGCAGGAACGATCCTCGGGCCCGTCGTCGGAGCCGTCGTGTTCCAGTTCCTCTTCTTCACGATCGACGCTCTCATGGTCAACGCCCAGGCCAACATCGGCTGGGTTGGTGACCTCCTCACACCGGCTGCGGCCGGACAGATCAAGTTGGTCCTCGTCGGCGTGGGAATGATGGTCCTCATGATCTTTCGGCCGCAGGGCGTCCTCGGTAACAGGGAGGAGGTGCTCATCGATGAGCGCTGATCACCCGATGGCCGGCGTCGCCCCGGAACCCGGTGTCCACAAGCCGGATCCCGTCCTCATCTCCAACGGTCTGCAACGATCGTTCGGAGGCCTCCACGCCGTCGACATCGACCACCTCGAGATTCAACGGCACACGGTGACGTCACTCATCGGGCCCAACGGGGCCGGAAAGACGACACTGTTCAACCTCCTCACCGGGTTCGACAAGCCCGACGCGGGTGAGTGGCATCTCGACGGAGGAGCCCTCGTGGGAATCGCCGCGTTCCGGGTCGCAAGACGCGGGATGGTTCGCACCTTCCAGCTGACACGCTCCCTCGCCCGGTTGACCGTGATGGACAACATGCTCGTCGCTGCCAAAGACAACGAGGGTGAGGGCCTCTGGGGTTCGCTCACCGGTGGGTGGCATGCCACCGAGCGCGCCAACGAACAGCGTGCATCCGGACTGCTGGTCCGATTCGGTCTCGACCACATGGCCAACGAGTACGCCGGAGGTCTCTCGGGCGGGCAACGGAAACTCCTCGAAATGGCGCGGGCGCTCATGATGGAGCCTGAAGTTGTCATGCTCGACGAGCCGATGGCCGGTGTGAATCCGGTGCTCACGCAGTCGCTCCTCAGCCATATCACCGGTCTTCGCGATGGCGGGAAGACGGTCGTGTTCGTCGAGCACGACATGGATGTCGTCCAGGAGATCTCCGACTGGGTCATCGTCATGGCCCAGGGCCGGGTCATCGCCGAGGGTCCGCCCGAGATCATCGCGAAGAACCCGGCCGTCATCGATGCGTATCTCGGCGCCCATCACGGGGAGGCAGCCGAATGAGCGATCAGCTCCTCATCGCCGATGGCGTGGTTGCCGGCTACCTCCCCGGCGTCGACATCCTGCGTGGCGTTGATCTCACGCTCGCGGACGGCGAGCTCATAGGGATCATCGGACCGAACGGAGCCGGTAAGTCGACGCTCATCAAAGCGATCTTCGGCCTCGTTCCCGTGCGCGACGGCCTTGTCACGCTTCGAGGCGACGACATCTCAAATCTCGCCGCGCACGAACTCGTCGCTCTGGGTGTCGGATACGTGCCGCAGAGGGCCAACGTCTTCCCATCGCTCACGGTCGAAGACAACCTCCGCATGGGGCTCTACCTCGACCCGAAGGCGTGGGATGAACGACTCGCAGCGGTCGTTGAGATCTTCCCTCTCCTCGCCGATCGTTCTGAACAGCGAGCCGGGTATCTGTCGGGCGGCGAGCGGCAGATGGTGGCCATCGGCCGGGCCCTCATGATGGATCCGTCGATCCTGCTCCTCGACGAGCCGTCGGCCGGCCTGTCACCGGCAAACCAAGATCTCGTCTTCGAGCGGGTGCGTGACATCGCCGACTCCGGAGTGTCGATCATCATGGTCGAGCAGAACGCGCGCCGTTGTCTTCAGATAGCGGACCGCGCGTACGTCCTCGACCAGGGCCGGAACGCTCACACGGGCCCGGGTCGCGATCTCCTCCACGATCCGAAGGTGATCGACCTCTACCTGGGGACGCTGGGGAGAGTGGAGTAGAGGCCAGTACTGAGTACGAACGAGAGAGGGGTCCGGCACTCGCCGGACCCCTCGCGCGTTCTCTGTTGGTTTGCTCGATCGGGTCAGCCGCCGGCGACGACCTGCTCGAGCGTTATCGCTGTGCCCTCGGCGTCGTACTGGAAGATATCGTACGTGCCGATCCCCGGTTCGTTGCTCGAACCGAAGTCGAGCGGACCGGAGGCACCTTCGTAGTCGATGTCCTTGCCTTCGCTCAACAGGCTGAAGCAATCCGCGAAGAGCGAGCACTTCTCGCCGCCCTTCGTGACGTTCCCGATCTCGGCGACGAACACCGTCGGATCGGCGCTCTGTGCCGCCTGAGCGGCGAGCACTGTGACCATCAGGCAGTCGTACTTCTGCGCCGAGAAGATCGTCGGCGTGCCCGGGAAAGCGGCCTCCAGCCGATCCCCGAACGTTGCCTCGCCGTTGCCAGGTGATGCGGATGGTGCCGAACCCTTGATCCCCTCGAGCAGCGCGATGTTGCCGCCGAGCTGATCGGCGCCGACGTTGTCCTTGAAACCGTCGGCCACGTAGATCTGTCCGGCGAATCCGGCCGACTTGAGGTCGAGCAGGATCTGCCCTCCTTCTTCAAAGGTGATCATCACGAGAGCGTCGGCACCGCTGGCGACGACGGCCTGAGCCTCGGTTGCGAACGATCCGGCTTTGGGGTCGTAGCCCTCTGCCATGACCACGACATCACCGAGTTCTTCGACGACGAGTTCCCCGAATCCCTTGCCGTACTCGTCACTCCGCCAGATGACCGCGACGGCAGTCGGTGCATCTCCAGCAACGACGTCGGCCAAGGTCGGGCCCTGGAGATTGTCGGACGGTGCCGTGCGGCTGTAGTACGGGTCGTAGTCGGTAGAGCTGAGTGCGGCGGCGGTATTCGAGCCGGAGCACATGACCACCTCGCTGCCCTGTACCTTGTCAACGATCGAGAGCGAAACGCCGGACGCTGCTGCGCCGATGATGCCGGCGTATTCACCGGTCAAGTACTTGTCGACGGTCGCCGACGCGATGTTCGGATCGGTACCGGAGTCGCCGTAGTCGACGGTGACGAGACCTTCCGAGACGCCGTTGATCTCGTCGACACCCATCTTGATCGGGTTCTCGAGCGCATCGATGATCGACGCGAGCTGACCCGTCTGGGGAAGCACGGTCCCGATCTTGATCGGGATCGGCTCGAACGCCACCGGCGCCTCTGTTGACGATGTCGTGGTCTCCTCGACGGTGGTCGTGGTCTCGCCTTCGACCGTGGTCGTGGTCTCTTCTGCAACCGTGGTGGTCGTGGAATCCCCAGCCGTTGTCGTCGTTGCAATAGCCTCGTCGTCTCCGCCGGAATTCACGGCGATGATGATGACGATGATGACTGCAACCGCGGCAACAAGGATCCACGGAAGCCACTTCCGTAGGTTGTCGTTCATGGGTTTGCCTCCAAAATGAATCACCCTGGATAACCAGGAACCCCGGACGAATGCCGGGGATCGAGGCAAGATAGGCACGCGAACCCTTGAAGTGCAAGGGCCGTGAGCCGTGAACCGTAGCCCGTAGTCCGTAGTGGTCGGTAGTCGGCCCCGTAATCCGTCGTCCGCACATCCGGCTGCAAGCTCCAAGCTCCAAGCTGCAAGAACCGGCCACGACGTGACTCTTGTAGCTTGAAGCTTGTGTCTTGTGGCTGGCAGCTACTCCGCTACTCGGCCTCTCAGAGGTCTTCACCGGCAGCGTTGACTGCGTTGAGGCGGAGGTTGTCTGGATCGGAGATCGAATCATCCGGGATCCACGGGGCCAGGCACTCGCGGCTCCTCACACACGGATCCGTCAGCGTCAGCAGGAAGGCGACGATCTGTCCGATCTGGTCGTCGGTCAGGTCGACGTTCCTCACCGAGTAGATGCCGTTGCTCCGGTTCTCGTGGAGTTGTTCCAGGGCCGCCTGCGTGTAGCGCTCGGCGTTGGAGACACGGATCGATGGATCGACCGCTCCGAAGTCGTACTCCTTGATCGCCTTCTGTGGTTCCAGGTGATGGCGCACGATCCCCTCAAGCGTGGGATAGGCACCGTCGTGTCCGTAGGGGCCCGTTACCTCGACGTTGAGCAGCGTTGGTGTACGGAACGCGTATCGGTCCTCCGATCGACCGGTCTCCAGGTAGCGGCCCCAGTCGTCGTCCCCGTACATCCCGCTGTCCTTGCCGATGCCGATCTGTGGAATGGCGTTGACGTGGAACTTTTCGTCGGTGAAGAAGTCGCCGACGTGGCAGGTCGAGCAGGCAGCCTCCCCGAAGAACAGCAGCGCCCCGTGCTTCTCTTCTTCGTTCATCGCGTCGTCGTTGCCCGCTACGTAGGTTCTCCACGGCGTGTCGACGAACACCTGGGACCGCTCATACTCCCCGAGAGCCAGCGCAATGCTCGAGTAGGTGATCAACTCATCCACGGGTGCGTCGCTTCCGAGGGCCGTGCGGAACTCGGTGGGCCAGCCATTGGGGCTCAGGACCCCTCCGCCCTCGCCGTATCCACCGATGATCTGCGCCAGGAGGTCCCGCACGCGTCCGTTGAGGGCTTCGCCCGTGTTGCCGATCTCGGTACCGAAGTCGAATCCCCGCATCTCCTCCTCAGAGACAACAGGGAACATGCTCTGCGCGGCCGCAAGATTCGGACCCGCGTTGACGTCCGGGTAGCCAAGGGGTCGATCGGGTGTTCGGATTCCGTAACCGTCATCGCCATTCAGGAGTGGCGTTTTGCCCAGGCTCTCCACGCGACCGTCGTGGAACATCACCGCGTCCCACATGCCGGAATTGAACGTCGTCGGGGCATTGCGCGGGACAAGCGGACCGCCGGGGTGGATGCGGCCGGGTCCGAGAAGATTGGGATCCTCGGCGCCAACACCGATGGACATGGGCAGGCCGTCACCGCCACCGAGCATGGGGTGGTGACACGTGACACAGGCACTGTCCTGTTGTCCACCAAGCCCCTTCGTGTAGAAGAGCATCATGCCGAGTTGGGCCAGCGGATCCTCGATGTTCGGAAGATCCCGCCCGATCGATGGATCTCCCGCAAGACCATGAGCGTCGATGACTCCCCTGAGTTGAGCATCGAGATCTTCGCCACCTGCGCCACCCGAGCACGCCGTCACCGCCACCGTGAACGCCATGATGAGTCCGGCGACCCTCACCCCGATCTTCGCTTGTGTCATCCGGTCTGCTCCCGGCATGTCTCGTGTCAGGTCTCGGGGACGACGATCGGGTCGACGCTGCCCGACTCGGGTTGCTCGTAGGCAACGGGAACATCGAGCGTGACCTCGCCGACGATCTCGAACTTGAGCGTGAGCGGATACGACGTCCCCTCTACGAGCGGTTCGACCAGGTCGATCAACATGATGTGAAGCCCCGCCGGCTCCAGGCGGACGGTCTCACCCGGCAGGATGTCGATCACCCCTCCGTCGACCATCCGCATGTGCATCACGCCGTTCGCATCGACTTCGTCGATGTGGAGCTCGACCGCTGCCGCCATCGGTGTCTTCACCGCGACAAGTCGATCAGCCGTGTCACCCTGGTTACTGAACGTCATGTAGGCGATGCCGGTGCCGCCTTCGACGACGGGCGTCGAACGGGACCAGGGATCCTCGATCACGATCTGCGGCCCGCCCGTGTGATCGATGGCCACCGTCGTCGCACCGTCGTCCCCCGACTCGCCGCCACACGCCGTGGCCCCCATGGCCACGGCAAGGGCGACAAACAGGATCGGGGCCCGGATCACGGCTTAGTGGTCCGTCGCAGAAATGGGCACCGTGTTTCTCCGGCCCTCGACGCCCCTGGCGGCGTCCTCCGCCTCGACGCAGTCCCGACTGCGCCTTCGTTGTGCGTCCTTGCCAGATGACGCCGATGCCTCGGAGACACCCAGGCGCCATTTCCGCGACAGACCACTAGCGACCCCCGTAGCTGAGGACGGTGACGTCTTCAGCGAACATGGCGGCGTACACGTACTCGGGCTTGCCCATGATCAGCCCCGGCAGGATCTCGCTCTCGTTGAGACCGGCGACGTTCTTCATGCAAACCGGGCAGAGGAGCACCGTTCCGCCGGCGTCCATGAACATTCCGAGCATCTCTTGCAGGGTGCTGCCCGACACGTGCACGTTCTGTGGAATGTTGATGTCTGCGAGACGGGCGCCGTAGACATTGAGGAAGATCGTGGCCGGCTTCCCCGTGTTCGCCATGACTTTGGTCGCGAACCCGATCGCCATCGCCGCCGTATCCATGTCATCGGTCGACAGATTCACGAACAGGCCACCCTTGAGCTCTTCGGGTGATGGCGGAGTGGCGTTGGTGGCACTTCCCGACTGCGATCCGGCTGCGGTCGTCGTCGCAGCGGCGGCCGCGGTCACCACGATCGTCGTCTCCGCCGCCGCCGTCGTGGTCGTGGTCTCTTCGGTCCCCTCTTCGCTGCTGCACGCCGTCAGAGCACTCACCGCCAGTGCCGCCACCGCGACGAGCACCAGGAGGTTCCTGTTCTTCGTTGTCCTCACGCTTCCGTTCCTTCCTTCATCAGTGTCATGTGATCACGAACGTCAACCTGGGCTTCCTCCCAGGTCGTCAACCTGCCTCCGAACCCTCGACTGAACCGTTCTGCATCGCCTCGCTCTTCGAAACAGAGCACGGTCGGAACGCAGCACACCGTGACGTCCGGCGCCACCAGGAACGTCGCCGAACGGATGTTGACCATCTGCCCCCCGATGAAATCCTGGGCGAGCGCGGCCGTGACATCTGAGTGCTGAGACAAGAGCATGAGGCCGCAGTGGGGACAACAGGCCTGGGACTGCGTGCCGTTGTCGTTCACCAGGGTCATCGTGGTCCGACTCCCGATCTCCGTGCCGCACATGAGGCAGTCGTGTGGCGAGGGAGCATCGGGTTTCGATCTCGACATCGCTCCGCCGTAGACTTTCGTCACGGCTCCGGTCCCGGCCAGGTGACCGAGATCTCGATTGATCGTCATGCGTGACACTTCCAACTCGTTCACGAGGTCGGAGACGAGCACGCTCCCGTTGGCCTCAACGAGTTCGAGGATTCGCCGCTGTCGATCGGCCGCGAGCACAGGGCGTTACCTTTCGTTACATTCTGCGACTTTCGGCGTGCAGCGTACCAGAAGGAAGAGAGGACACAGCAGACAGCAGACAGCAGACAGCAAGCAGCAGGAAAGCAACCGAAGTCCCGGGAGTCCGTCATAATCCCCTCATGGTCGATCGTTCTGGATCCCACGTTGCTCGGAGTCGTCGGCGCCTCACCGCGTCGGTCACCGACCTCGACGTCGTCCGACAGCGAGCACTTCTGATCGGGATGGTTCGCGATGGAGGCAAGGTCGCCGAGGGCGATCGGAGTCTGGACGAACTCCAACTCCTCACGGACACGGCCGGATCCGAACCCGTCGAAGCGGTGCTCGTCCGACGCGGTCGGCCGGATCCCGCCACGTTCATCGGGAAGGGCAAGCTCTCCGAACTGGTGGCAGAGTCACACATGCTCGACATCGACGTCGTCGTGTTCGACAACGAGCTTTCTCCGGCTCAGCAACGCAATCTCCAGCAGGCGTTCCAGTGCGACGTCGTCGACCGGGTCGCCCTGATCCTCGACATCTTCGCCCAGCACGCCCACACGCACGAGGGTCGTCTCCAGGTCGAACTCGCCCAGCATCGCTACCGCCTCCCCCGCCTGCGCGGTAAGGGCGTCGAACTCTCCCGGCTCGGCGCCGGGATCGGAACGCGGGGCCCCGGCGAAACCAAGCTCGAGACCGACCGACGTCGCATCCTCGAGCGGATGTCCAAGATCGAACGGGAGTTGAAGGAAGCGAGCCGGTCAAGGGATACGAGAGCCAAGTCTCGCAAGCGGTCGGGCCTCCCCATGGCCGCGATCGTGGGGTACACGAACGCCGGGAAGTCGACACTCTTCAACCGTCTGACCGATGCGCACGTCCTCGTGGAAGATCGCCTCTTCGCAACCCTCGGATTCACGGTTCGGCGGCTCGACCTGCCCGACGGGCACAAGGCTCTTATGTCGGACACGGTCGGCTTCGTGCGGAGACTCCCGCATGAACTCGTCGAAGCGTTCCGCTCAACGCTCGACGAGGCCGCCGACGCCGACCTGCTCGTGCACGTCGTCGATGCGTCAGATCCCGATCCTGATGGACAGATCGTTGCCGTTCGCGATGTGCTCACCGAGATCGGCGCGGCCGCCGTCCCGGAGATCCTCGTATTCAACAAGATCGACGTGGCGGAGCCGGCCGTCGTTCAGAGGCTTCTCACCGTCTACGAAGGGTCCGTGTCGGTGTCCGCATTGACCGGAGAGCACGTCGATGATGTCACCGGAGCGATCGTCAACGGCCTCGAAGCCGCCACGGCAACGGTGAGTCTCCTGATCCCCTACGACCGCGGAGATCTCGTTGCGACGTTGCACGATGCCGGCGAGGTTCTCGACGAGCAACACGCAGAGGCAGGAACCGAGATCAAGGTCCGCCTCCCCGCCGCAACAGCAGAACGGTTCGCGAACTACCTGCGCTGAAGCCAAGGGATTTCTGCCTGTCGCCTGTCCCCCGTCGCCTACAAGATCTTCGCCGCGTACTCAGCAAGCGGACTCCGCACCGTGCGATCCAGCGTGACGTGACCGAACAGCGAGTTCCCTTTGAACTTCTCGATCATGGCCGCCAACCCACCGAACGGTGACACGTAGGGATTGTCGACCTGTGTTAGATCGCCACAGAAGACGACCTTGGAGCCGGCCCCCATCCGGGTCAAGATCACCTTGAGCGTCGAGAGTTCGAGGTTCTGCGCCTCATCGACGATCACGAGTTCGCCGGTGATCGATCTGCCGCGCAGATAGGTAACGGCGGCCATCTCGAGCACATCGCGTTCGAGCAGCTCTTCAACTGCGTCGCGCGCCGAGCCTTCCGCCCGCCCGAACAAGGCGTACAGGTTGTCGTGCACGGCCGCCATCCACGGCTCGAGCTTCTCTCCAAGGTCGCCTGGGAGGTACCCGACCTCCTGGCGTCCCACGGCGACGAGCGGCCGGTACACCGAGACCCTCCGATAGCGGCCAAGTTCGAGCACCTGCTCGAGTGCTGCGGCGAGCGCGAGGAACGTCTTCCCTGTTCCCGCCATGCCCATCACAGAGACGGCCGCGACGTCCGGATCCATCAGAAGATCCAGGGCGAATGCCTGACGCGTATTCTTCGACTCGATCCCGAAGATGTGCTTGCTCCCGGGGACTCGCGTGACGACCGTTCGCGAGCCATCCTCGACGACTCGTCCAAGCCCCGACTGGGATCCAGGTCCGTGAAGCACCGCGAACTGGTTCACGACGAGGTCGTGGCCCTCGACGATCACCTTCCCGCTTCCGAAGAGCTCATCGATGACCTCTCCAGCGACGTCAACTTCTGCAACACCGCTGTATGACTCATCCACCTGCACTGTGTCGCCCCGGTAATCCTCGACCGGGACACCGAGTTGGGCCCCCTTGATGCGCAACGCCGCGTCCTTCGTGACCAGCACAGTCGATGCACCTTCGTCGACGAGATTGAGACAGGTCGCGAGGATGCGGTGATCGACGGTAGACGGGTCGAGAACGTCGGGGAGACGATCCGAGGTGATTCCGTTCAGTTCGATCCTGAGCGACCCTCCCCCGGGGAGTCCAGTGGCCGATGCCAATCCACCGGACTCAGATGCGCCGAGACTCTCCAGCAGCCGGATCGCCGATCGGGCATTCGCTCCAACTTCGTCCATCCGTGACTTCTGTCGGTCGAGTTCTTCCACAACGACGAGCGGGAGCACCACATGGTGTTCATCGAATCGAAGCGGGGCGTGGGGGTCGGCAAGGAGGACGCAGGTGTCGAGGACGTAGCTGGTGGGCGTCAAGGGGCCTCGCTCTCGCGGCGTATGTGTCCGGAGAAGCGTCGTTGACTGAGGCCGGGAATGCAAGCACCCACCCTCGGACCTGGAAGATGTCGTACGCTGCAACCGAACGACTGGAGTACGCGTGAGAGTAGCGGTTATCGGAGCAGGCTCCTGGGGAACAACGGTCGCCTCGATGCTGGCCCCCAAGGCCCAGACGGTTCTTTGGGCGCGCCGGCCGGAACTGGCAAATCAAATCAACGAAGGCGCGAACCCCGACTACCTCCCCGGATTCGAACTCTCGAGCGAGTTGACGGCGGTCACGGACGTCGAAGCTGCGATCGACGGTGCCGACGTGATCGTCATGAGCGTTCCGTCGCACGGGTTCCGTTCCGTGCTCGAGCACGCCGCCGGGGCGATCGCCCCCACGATACCGATCATCTCCCTCTCAAAGGGGATCGAGCAGAGCTCGCTCATGCGCATGACAGAGGTCGCTTCCGATGTGCTCCGTGGCCACGAGCACGAACAGGTTGGGGTTCTCACCGGCCCCAATCTCGCCCGCGAGATCATGGCAGGCCAGCCTGCCGCGACGGTGATCGCGATGGAAGATCAAGGCACTGCCGTCGAGATCCAATCACTGTTCATGGGTCCGCTCTTCCGGGTGTACACGAACACCGACGTCGTCGGTGCGGAGAGTGCCGGTGCGCTCAAGAATGTGATGGCGATCGCTGCAGGAATGGCGGAGGGTCTCGGCTTCGGACTCAACACCGTCTCGATGCTGATGACCCGCGCTCTCGTCGAGATGTCGAGGCTGGGCGTCGCGATGGGAGGTCGTCCCTCAACGTTCGCCGGCCTCGCAGGCATGGGAGATCTCATCGCCACGTGCATGTCCAGCGAGAGCCGGAACCACCGGGTCGGCCTTGGTCTGGGACAAGGCAAAACGATCGACGAGATCGTCTCGGAGATGAACATGGTGGCCGAAGGCGTCAAGTCGACCAAGGGAATCCTCGCCCTCGCCGACCGCTACAACATCGAGATGCCGATCGCCGAACAGGTTGGCCGGGTCCTCTACGAAGACGCCCCGGTTCCGGAGGCGATAGCGATACTCATGGGACGGTCGGCGAAACCGGAATGAGAAGCCCGTAGCCCGTAGCCCGTATTCGGTTGTCGGTTGTCGGTTGTCGGTTGTCGGTTGTCGGTTGTCGGTTGTCGGTTGTCGGTGGTCGGTTGTCGGTTGTCGGTTGTCGGTTGTCGGTTGTCGGTTGTCGGTTGTCGGTTGTCGGTTGTCGGTTGTCGGTTGTCGGTTGTCGGTTGTCGG
>JAUVNV010000176.1 GCA_030599515.1 Acidimicrobiia bacterium | reverse complement strand
CGATGCCGTATGCAGCACTAATGGCAAGCAGGTTCATCACAACGGCGGTCGCCGGAACGAGCACCGAGCGGAACACCACCATCAGGAACAGGAACGAGAGGATCAGCACGGCCGCGTAGAAGTACCAGATCCGCTCGGCCAGGTAGTCCGAGAAGTCGATGTTCGCTGCTACCGGTCCGGTGACCTTCAGCTCGCTCCCCAGTTTCTGGTCGATCTGGGGGATCACGTCGTTACGCAAATGGTGGACGAGATCGCTCGTCGCCTCATCCTGCGGCGCCGTCTCCGGCGTGATCTGCCAGAGAACCGCGGTCGGCTGTTGTGGATCGTTGGGGATGGGGCCGGCCACCTGGGCGATCCCATCGACCTGTTCGAACGGATTGCCCACGGATTGGAGGGCCTGAACGCTCGCTCCCTCAGGGAGCTCGGTGATGACGATCAGTGGCCCGTTCGCTCCCGGCCCGAATCCCTCGGTGAGGAGATCGGAGGCTTCCTTCGTTGTCGTCCCCTCCGGGTCGTTGCTCGCGTCGGCGAAACCGAGCTGGATGGAGAGAACCGGGACGGCGAGGACCACGAGGAAGACCGTGGCCGCCACAGCGATGACCCATGCCCTCCGCTGCACGTACCGACTCCACCGGTAGAAGAACGTCTCCTCCATTGGCTTGCCAGACGAGATCTTGACCGGCTTCTTGAGCGGATCCCAGAATCGACCGGCGATGACCACGACGATCGCGAGAGCGAACGCCACCCGCAGTACCGGGATGTCAAGCGCCACACCGACCATGGCAAGCGCCACCAGTGCGGAGGCGATCAGGCCGCTTCGGCGAGTCTCTTGAATGCGGTGCCCGGCGAGTCCCATGAGAGCGGGGACGAGCGTGATGGATGCCACCATCGTGACCAGGACGGTCGTCGACGCCGCGATGGCGAGACCCGTGACGAACGTGATGCCCATGAGAAGCATGCCCAGGAGCGAGACCACAACGGTGACACCAGCGAACAGGACGGCCCGACCGGCCGTGTTGAGCGCGGCTCCGGTTGCGTCGACGACCGAGTCTCCCCGATCGAGATACTCCTTGTACCTGGTGACGATGAAGAGGGCGTAGTCGATGCCGACACCGAGGCCGATCATGATGCCGATCGTCGCCGCGAAGTCTGGCATCTCGATCAGATTGCTGAGCAATGCCGTGAGAAGAACTCCCACGCCGACCCCTGCGAGAGCGGTTGCGATCGGTACGCCCATCGCAACCACGGATCCGAACGCTGCGATGAGAACGAAGATCGCGAATGCCAGACCCAGCATTTCGGAGTTCGGGGGCTCACGTTCGCGGAACATGTCGCCGCCGAGCGCCGTTTCGAGACCATCGATCTCCGGAGCCAGCAAGGCGATCTCTTCGCCGATCTTGGCGCCTTCGGCCGTGGTCGTTCCGGCCTCCAGGATGAGCTGAGCGTATGCGATCTTCCCCGCGCTCTCCCCTTCGGACGAGATCTGGGCGTCTCCCATCGGCGAGTACGGGCTGATGACGTTGACGACACCGTCGATCTGCTTTGTTGCCTCGAATAGTTCGGACATCGATGCCTGGACGGCAGGATCGGCGACTCCCTGCTCGGCCCGGAAGACGATGGTGCCCTGGTCACCGCCTGCACTCGGGAAGTTGGCCGTGAGGATCTCCAACCCTTCGCTGCTCTCCGAAGCAGGGGCTGTGATGTTGTCGGTGAAGGCCTCGCCGATGGTGAGGACCGAACCAACCAGCACGGCCACCGTGAGGAGCCATGCGGCGATGAACCGCCAGGGACGGGCGGCAGCGAATCGACCGACACGCACGAGCATGAAGTACTCTCCGAAATGAGACAGAATGACTTAGATGAGACATACTGTATCATATGTTTGGAGGTACCGCATGCCCGATCCTGAATCCATCACGAACCCACAGGTACAACGCACCCATCGCGCAATGCTCGACGCGGCTCGGAGGTTGCTCAGCGACAACGGTCCCAGCGCAGTAACACATCTCCGGGTTGCCGAGGTGTCCGGTGTTGCCCGAGCGACGGTCTACCGGCACTGGCCGGATCGAGCCGACATCCTTCTCGACCTTCTGAGCCGAAGCGCAGACCTCCACCTGACTCCTCCCCCTCCGGACCTACCGGTCACCGATCGCGTGACAGCGCTGCTGCGGACCTTCGCTGCGACCCTCAACGGCGACGGGGGCCAGATCCTGACCGCCATGATCGGACTCGCCGAGTGGGACGACGACGTGTTCTCGGCCCTCGAACGCATGACAACGCGTGGACCACAGTCACTGCGGAACCTCCTCGCCACCGGAATTGAAGAAGGCTCGGTTCGGAGCGATACGGATGTCGACCTCCTGTCTGATCGATTGATCGGACCCATCTATCTCCGCCGGTTGCTCTATCACGACGAGGTCACCGACGCTTACGTCGACGACCTTGTTGCGGCGACGCTCGGCCCCTCTCTCCTCGGATAGGTACCACACCGGCTATGAACTCGGAAACCGGTCGCCGCGTTCAATCGCGATCGTGGTGCGCCGTCGCGTCATGCGCCTCGGGCTGCCCGAAAGGCTCGACGTGCACGATCGCCTGCATAGGGAACGTGAACCGATGATGGAGGGCGTGCTCGACCTCGTGAGCTGTGTCGTGTCCCGTCGACACGGTGAGATCCGGATCGACGCAGATCGATACAGCGACACTCAACTGATGGCCGTGCCACCGGACGCGTAAGTCGGTGATGTCGCGCACACCCGGTACACCACGAACGGACTCTTCGACGTCGTCGACGATCGCCGGCTCAACACCGTCAAGCAGGCGTCGCGACATGCGACGGGCCGTGCGACCGAGCAGCCACAGCATGGCGGCTGCGACAACGATGCCGGCGAGCGGGTCCACCCAAGCGGCGCCGAAGGCGGCACCAAAGCCGGCGACGACCACGGCAAGAGAGGTCAGCGCGTCGCTGCGGGCGTGCTGCCCATCGGCGATCAGCGCCTCCGATCCGATCTCCCGACCGACTTTGATTCGATATCGAGCGACGAACTCGTTGCCGGCCGCTCCGACGAAGCCGGCCGCGATCACCCACGGGATGTGGTCGATGAGCCTCGGCTCGAAGAGTCGCCCGACCGACTCCCAGATGATCAGGGCTGCCGAGGCTCCGATCGCCACGACGATCATCAACCCTGCGACATCTTCGAATCGCCCGAACCCGTATGTGTAGCCGCGGGTCGGGCGACGGCGGCCCACGGCGAATGCGATCCAGAGCGGGATCGCCGTCAGTGCATCGGCAAGGTTGTGGAGCGTGTCGGACAGCAACGCCACGGACCCACTGAAGATCACGATGACCGCCTGGAGGGCAGTGGTGATCCCAAGAGCAACAAGCGAGATCTTCGTTGCCCGGATCCCGACCGTGCCGGAGTCGATGATCGACTCGCCGTGACCGCCACCGTGGTCGTGATCGTGACTCACCAGGTGGCCGAGTCGGTGCAGGAGCGCCCCGAGACGGGATGACCCCTCGGTTGGCTCAACGTCGTGATCGTTGTGGGGTTCCATGCTGTCGGAGAACGGTAGGCCGGTTGGAATGCGTAGACCGGTTGCCCCAGCCGACCACGGCCGACCACGGCCGACCACGGCCGACAACCTGTGCCCGTTCCGCAGTGTCGCTAGCCGGCCTTCCCGTCTGACTCCGGCAAGGCTGCGCGCCTTCAGGCAGTCGAATCACGTCGGGCCGACGCGTACGCGGCGAGCCAGAAGACACCGAATCCGCCGAACACGATGGCCGACCAGACCCGCTCGGCCGTCGCTTCGATCGTTGCAGAACGGAGAGCGAAAATGGCTGCTGCGATGAGGCTCAGCACGCCCAAGACCAAGAACGCAACCGGCGGGAAGGACGATTGTCGTGACATAGAAGATCCTCTCCTGTTTCGGCAGACAGCATCTCGCCGATTGATGGCGGTTGCCAGAGTCGAATGGCAGGGCGGTAGCGAGAGATCGCGATCACCGGATCGACCGGGAAGGGAACTGCCCCGTGTCGCCTATGAGCGATAGCGATCAGTACGCACAGCTGAGACTCTCCGGTCCCCGATTACGGTACATCTCGATGAAGTCCGCTATCTCCGTATCGACGGTGTCATACGCCTTGAGCCGGTTCCAGGCGGTCGCAACGATCGGATCGTCCAACTGCGCGTTCGGCGAGAGGATCACCCGGTCGTCGAATCGACTGACGATCTCGCGCAGACCGGAGACGGTGTCGCCGTCCAGGTCGGTGCGGTGCCAGATCACGACCGTACCGTGCTCGAGCGAGTGGACGGCGAACTCGGCCGGCACCTGCTGGTTGAATATGCCGCACCGCGACGAGCTCGGGCTGTGGCTGCCGCTCGTCGGCGTCGCCGACGCGTAGACGGCGGCTTGCCCTGCCGCCAGGTGGGACCGACCGTCGTTGGTGGGCTGGGCGACTCCCGGCAACTCCGGCGGCACTGCCTTCTCGAAGATCACGAATCCTGCGGCTCCGACGAGCACGACTCCGGCCGCGATCATGAGACCCGTTCTGACGCGACGCTGCCGGGTCCGACGATGTTTCGCGTCGGCTTCGGCGATCTTGCGTTCTTCGCGACGGGCCCTCTTCTCGGCCTGCTTCTCCGCGTCGACGGGTTTCGTGCCGGGTTGCCGTCTCTTCGCCACTCGATTCCCCCTCGTACGGGTCGGTTCTTCGTTGTCAGCGTCAACCCTGCGGCACCACGACTATTCCACCACGCTGGGTTCCGGGAACAGAATCCCCACACCCGCCGTTCCTGCGTAGATAGTGGAAGCGGGCTTCCCATAGTTACGCCCGAACGAGGAGCGGCCGTCGTGTAGCGTCGGTGACGAGGGATTTCGTGTGAACCAGACCGAAGGATCGAAACCGGCCGACGCGGCATCCCGGGTGCGTCATCACCGCATCGCGTGGGGACTCGTCGCCGTCCAGGCTCTGTTGATCGTCGGAATCCTCCTCACTCCGACCGGAGACGATTGGTCGTTGCCAACGGCCATCGGACTGCTTGCCACCGTTCTCACCTGGCTCGGGTTGGGTCTCGTCGTATGGGCCGTTCTGGTCTTCGGGCGGGGGGTGACACCGTCTCCGATGCCCTCCCGGAAGGCTCAGCTCCGCACGAGAGGGCCGTACCGATGGATACGGCATCCGATGTACACCGGCGTGATCGTGCTGATGGCCGGCTCGGCACTGGGACGCCGCAACTGGATCGCCGCCGCCCTCTGGGTCGTGCTGGTCATCTTCTTCCTCGCGAAGATGCGCTGGGAAGAACGCCGATTGGTCGAGACGTATCCGGGCTACAGCACCTATCGGGAGACCGTCCCGGCGCTCGTACCGTTCGGTCCCCGAGCCGCGCCGGCTGTGGACGCCTCATCCTCGGCCTGAAGCGATCTCGATCAGCCGGTACAGAGCGGTGCGGGG
>JAUVNV010000244.1 GCA_030599515.1 Acidimicrobiia bacterium | reverse complement strand
GAAAGTAGAAAGTAGAAAGTAGAAAGTAGAAAGTAGAAAGTAGAAAGTAGAAAGACAAGAGCTGCCAGCCACAAGCTGCAAGCTGCAAGCCAGACGGGATACGGACTACCGGATACCGGATACCGGATCCCGACTACCGACTACCTGCCTATGAACGGGTTTTGCCCAGGAGTCTCAGGATCTCGATGTAGAGCCAGATGATGGTGACCATCAGGCCGAAAGCCCCGAACCAGTTCATGTACTTCGGTGAGCCCATGGCGACACCCCTCTCGATCATGTCGAAGTCGAGGAGCAGGTTGAGGGCTGCGATGCCCACGACGAAGACACTGAAGAGGATCCCTCCGATTCCACCTTCCCACACGAACGGAATCTGCACGCCGAACAAGGCAAAGAGGAACGAGGCGAAGTAGAACAGGACGATTCCGAGCGTGGCACCGATAATGACCGACCGAAGCTTGTTGGTAACGGTGATCGTCCGCGTGACGAAGAGCACGAGCATGACGATGAACACGGAGATCGTGGCCAACACCGCCGTCAGGACGATCCCTCCCCAGGCGGCTTCGTAGGCTTTGCTCATGGATCCGATGAAGAGTCCCTGCGCTGCTGTGTAGATCGGGCCGGTGAGCATCGCGATCTTCGGATTGAAGATCGTCACGATGGCGAGCACGAATGCCCCGATGAGGACGACGATCGACCACATCGGCAACGCACCGGTGGGGGATGAGATCGACCAGCCCCAGGCGCTTGCAATCACGAGGATCACGAGAAGAATGCCGGTGGCCCCTGCTGTGCCCCCGATCGTCATCCGGTCATCGGGGACGATGGCGGACTGGACGGGAACGGAAGCCGCCGAGGCATCGAGCGTTGCCGTTGAGCCTCCGTCGCCGAAGTACTTGTTGAGCGCCGGATTCGCCACGCCAACTCCTTCTACCAGATCGGATCGGCAGGGTAGGGCCGGACCGTGTGTTGTCCCATGAACTCGGACACCCGCCGCACGGCGGGATCGTCGAGAGGTATCCTGGCTCCGGTGAGCAACGGGGACACACAATCCACGAGCGACACGGCGTTGGCCGCATTCGCCAACGCCTACAAGCGACGGATGCCGGAGGACGAAGAGCCCACGATCAGCGGGGACCAGTTCGAGGCCGAGATCGCCTGCGCATTCGGGTTCTTCAACGACCGCGGTAGGGATCCGTACGCAGTCCGGGTCTTCGTTCCGACCGTCGACACATGCGGGTATCAATCTCCGGGATCTGTCGTCGAGATCGTCACCGATGATGCTTCCTTCCTCGTCGACTCCATCTCCAATCGCCTGACCCGTCTCGGGTACACGATCGTCCGACACTTCCACCCGGTTGTCGGCACGACGAGGGACCCATCGGGTGACCTGATGGAAGTCATTTCAGGGAAGGACGCCCCCCACCGCGAATCGGTCCAGCACTACGAACTCGCAGAATCGTTGTCGAATGAGGAAGGACGAGAACTCGAGAAACAACTGGCATCGGCGATCGACAACATCCGGGCGACCGTGCGTGACTACGAACCGATGCGCTTCGCCGTGCGACGCATGGCTCACTATGCCTTCGAAGACGGCTCGGCGTTCGACCGCGCAGAGGTCGATGAGGCGATCGCGTTCCTCGACTGGCTGCTCGAGGACAACTTCATCTTGCTCGGGTACCGCGAGTACGACATCACCGACGACGGAGGTGGGCCGGCGATCGTCGCGAAGCCGGACTCGGGACTCGGGATCCTGTCTGACAGATCGCAGAGCCGCTTCGCGGAACCGGTGCCGCTCGGCGCCCTCCCGCCGGATCTCCGCGGCCGCTACGAAAGCGGTCGGCAGTTGGTCATCTCCAAGACCAACAGCCGGTCCACGGTTCATCGCGACTCTCGCATGGACTACGTCGGCCTCCGGCGAGTGCATCCGGATGGGAGGCCCAAGGGGGAGGCGAGGCTGGTCGGCCTGTTCACCTCCAAGGCGTACATGGCTGCATCGGCAACGATGCCGATCCTCCGACGCAAGCTGCAGAGGATCCTCGAGGACGAGGATCTCATCGAGGGATCCCACGACTACAAGGTGATCACGCAGATCTTCGAATCGTTCCCGAAGGATGAGCTGTTCAGCATCACACTGGAGGATCTGCGGACGAGCCTGGTAGGACTGCTCGAGGCTGAAGAACACCAGCACGTGCGCCTGTTCGTTCGCAATGACGTGCTGCACCGCAACGTCTCGATCCTCGTGGTCATCCCCCGTGATCGCTTCGACGCGAACCTTCGTAGGCAGCTTCAGGACCTCATATTGAAGCGCTACGGCGGTGGCTCGATCGACTACCAGCTGACACTCGGCGAGACCGGCGACGCCCGCATTCACTTCACCGTTTGGATAGATGGTTCGATTCCCACGGTGTCGTTCGAAGGCCTCGAACGGGACGTGTACCGACTGACCCGCACATGGGACGATCGGGTCTGTCAGACACTTGCAGAAACACGGGAACAGCCCGCCGCACGAGCACTGATCGAGGCGTACGCCCACCGATACCCCGATCATTTCCGGGCGGCGTCATCGCTCGGCCAGGCGGCACGCTCGATCGTCGATGTCGATGCGCTGATGACGGGCAGCGAACAGATCAGGGTCTCCATCTACAACGAGGTCGATTCGGATGAGCGCCTCACCCGGATCGTCGTGTACAGCCGGAGCGGGAAGCGCGACCTCTCGGAGATGCTGCCGCTCATCGAGGATCTCGGATTGCGCGTGATCGAGGAGATTCCAACCCGACTGTCCACCGACGACGACGCCGACGACGAACTCTTCGCCCACGACTTCGGGGTGCTCGGACCCGACGGGGGCTGCCTCGAGGTCGACACCTGTGGAGCCAGGGTCTCCGCAGCGCTCACCGCGACGCTCGTCGGGGAGGGCGAGTCCGACGGTCTGAGCCGCCTTCTGGTGCTCACCGATCTCGACCATCGGCAGATCAACGTCTTGCGCGCCTACCGATCGTATTGGCACCTCGTGAACCCAGCGTTCTCCAAGTCGTACGTCGCCGGGGCGCTCGCCGCCTACCCCGACATCACCGACGACCTCGTACGTCTCTTCGAAGCCCGATTCGGACCCGATGCCGACGAGAGGGTCGAGACGGAGCTCCGGGCGACGCTGCTCGTGCATCTCGAGGCGGTGGCTTCACTCGACGAAGACCGGATCCTGAGAGCGTTCCTCGGACTCATCGACGCGACGGTCAGGACAAGCGCCTTCCTGGGATCCGGATCCCTCGCGTTCAAGTTCCTCTCCGCAAAGGTCCCTGCGGCACCAGAACCCCGTCCCATGTACGAAATCTTCGTGTTCGCACCCGAAGTCGCAGGCATCCACCTCCGGGGTGGCCCGGTGGCGAGGGGCGGCATCCGCTGGTCGATCCGGCGCCAGGATTATCGGACCGAGGTTCTGGGTCTGATGAAGGCCCAGATGACGAAGAACGTCGTGATCGTACCAACCGGCGCGAAGGGCGGCTTTGTGATGCGACGCGTCGCCAACCCGGTTGCGGGTCCAACGTTCGATGAAGTGAGGTCCGGGTACCGGATCTTCATCAGCGCACTTCT
>JAUVNV010000258.1 GCA_030599515.1 Acidimicrobiia bacterium | reverse complement strand
GACCGACTACCGACAGCCAACTACCTGAAACGCACTCTGGGGATGCACCCTGGAGCGCGAAAGACCCGCCTGCGAGCAACGAGCTATCGCTTCGGCGGTACGTAGCGGCCGGAGCGGATCTTGCCTTTCTTCGCTTCGAGGATCCAGACCGAACCCTTCTTCCACTCCATGGGACCGTCGAGGTCGAGACCGTCCGCGGCCAGGCTTCCCATGACGGCGCTGATCACTTCACCGTGGGTGATGATGACCGCGGCTTCGCCTTTGAGCTCGCGTATGAGATTGAGGACGTTTCCGGCACTCCCATCGACGCTGAGCCGACGGTCGGTCTCTGCGGTCAACCGGATGGCGTTCTCGAGAGGCTTCGCCGTCTGGAGGCATCGCTGATAGGGCGACGTCAGGATCCTCGTGATCGGATGCGCCTTGAATCGGACGGCCAGGTCGATCGCCTGCTTCCGTCCGCGCCGGTCGAGTGGCCGCTTGTGATCCTTGCCTTTCCACTGTGCTTTGACCCCTGCCTGGGCGTGTCGCACGAGGTAGATCTTCGAATACGTTGGATCGTCGGCGAGAGCGTTGGCGCGTCGCAGCACCTTCTGATCGTTCGTGTACTGCAGCCGTTTCTGGGCTTTGCGGAGCGTGAGCCAGGCGACGGCATCGACCTCACGGTTCGGGCGGAACTTGCCCCCTGCGGCTTCCATCAGCCACCAACGGACCACCTTGCGGTTCCCGGCGTCGGTCTCGTAGCCGACCGATCCGATCTCGATGGGGTAGTTCGCTTGGATTCCGGTCTCCTCGCGGACCTCGCGAAGCCCGGCTTCGAGGAACCCCTCCCGCCGATCGAGTTTGCCTTTGGGAAGCGACCAGTCGTCGTAGCGGGGACGGTGGACGAGGAGGAACTCGCGGTCGCCGTCGTCGTTCGGCCGGTACAGCACTCCGCCGGCCGCTTTGATCGATGCGCGAAACCGTTCTGGGCTCATGATGGGTACGGCGCCGCTCCCCGGGCGCGGTCGGAAGCCAGTTCGAGGAGGCGTTGGTGTGTGTCGATGCCGTTCTCCGGGGCCACCTTCGACCAACTCCCGTCGGGTGCCGCCTCCCATGCGAGTACGTCGTCGGCCATTTCGACCTCAAGAATCTCTTCGATCCGGCTCTTCAGCCGGGGATCGGTCACGGGGACCAGCGCCTCGACCCGGTTGTTGAGATTGCGCTGCATCATGTCGGCCGAACCGATGTAGTAGACCGCCGACGAGTCCGGGGAACCGAAGCGGTAGATCCGGGAGTGCTCGAGGAATCGACCAACGATCGAGCGAAGCGTGATCATATCCGAGAGGCCCGGAACCCCGGCACGCACCGAGCAGTTGCCACGGACGATCAGGTCGATGCGGCATCCCTTGCCGGACGCGGCGTACAACTCATCGATGATCTCCGTGTCGACGATGTGATTCGCCTTCATCAGGATGTGGCCGTCCGCTCCGAGCGTCGCTTGTTCTCGGATACGTTCAACGATCTTGGCCCGGAGGAAGTGGGGGGCGACGACGAGTTTGCGATACGCAGCGGGGCGGGCGTAGCCGGTGAGGTGATTGAACAATTCCGACAGGTCGGCGCCGATGTCCTCGTCCGCGGTGTACAGACCGATGTCCTCGTAGATCCGTGCCGTGTTCGGGTTGAAGTTCCCCGTCCCGACGTGCGAGTAGCGACGGATGCCATCCTTCTCACGCCGCACCACGAGCAGTGTCTTCGTGTGGGTCTTGAGTCCTTGCACGCCGTAGACGACGTGGACACCGGCGGATTCGAGCATCCTCGCCCAGTTGATGTTCGCGGCCTCGTCGAAGCGAGCCTTCAGTTCGACGAGCACGACTACCTGCTTGTCTGCCTCTGCAGCCTCGATCAGCGTGCGCACGACGGCCTCTTCACCGCCGATCGCCGGGTCGTCCGGGATCGACGTGCGATAGAGCGTCTGCTTGATGGCGAGGACGTCCGGATCGGCGGCGGCTTGAGCGAGGAACGCCGCGGTCGACGTTGCGAACGATTCGTACGGGAAATGGACGAGGATGTCGCCCATTTGTAACTCCTCGAAGAAGTCGACGGCCCTTCCGCTCACCTCGGCGAGCCTGGGCTGCGTGGTGGGCCTCCACGGTGGATCCTTCAATTCCGGTCGGTCGAGGCCGTAGACACTCCACAACCCGGACAGGCCGAGCGGTGCATCTCGGGTGTAGACCTCGCCGTGCGTCAGTTGCAGACCCTGGAGCAGCAGCGCCAGCACGTTGTCCTCGATGCCGGCTTCGACCTCGAGGCGGACCGCCTGGGCCGCACGTTGCCGGTAGCGGAGCACGCTCTCCATCGCTTGAAGCAGATCATCGGCCTCCTCCTCCTCGACGGCAATGTCGGCACTGCGGGTGACCCGGAAGGTCGTGGAATCGACGACGTCGAGGCCACCGAAGAGCCGGCCGAGGTGGTTGTTCACGATCTGCTCGATGGGGACGAAGCGGCACCCGTCTCGAAGGGGGATCAAACGCGGCACGTTTGGCGGGATCTTCACCCGTGCGAAATGGCGGTTCTTGGTGTCGCGGTCCTCGAGCAGGACTGCCAGATTGAGCGAAAGATCGGAGATGAACGGGAACGGGTGAGTTGGATCGACGGCGAGGGGTGTCAACACGGGGAAGATCTCTTCCTCGAACACGGCGTCGAGGGCCCGGCGATCCTCCGATCCGAGTGTGTCGTAGTTGGCGAACTCGATCCCCTCGTCGGCCAGGGCCGGGCGAAGGTCGTCCATGAAGAGACGGTCGATCTCACCGTTGAGTTCGATGATCCGCTCTCGGATCGCCACGAGTTGCTGCCGGGGCGTCAGACCATCGGGTCCCAACTTCGTAATTCCGCCGGCAGCCTGTTCGAGGAGACCGGCGACGCGCACCTGATGGAACTCATCCAGGTTCGATGACACGATTGCGATGAACTTGACGCGTTCGAGCAGCGGGCGGTCCGGCGTCGTGGCAAGAGCGAAGACGCGCTCCTGGAACTCGAGGAGCGAAAGCTCACGATTGACGTAGGAGGTTTCGTTCGTCGGGTCCATGCTTCCAGTCGATCGGGGAGCCACCCATATTACAGGGCCGCTTCCGGCGGAGTACCCGCTAGCCGGTACTCCTGTAGTCGGTATCGGGTATCCGGGACGGCCCAGGACGTCGTTCCGACTCTGCTGTTCGGCGGACGCCTAATGCCTCTGCCGGTCG